>JBLNAN010000309.1:0-3364 GCA_050259355.1 Syntrophothermus sp.
TGATTCTGCCCGCCAGCCGGATATCCCCGAAAAGATCTTGAACATCGTCGCCGGGTTCATCATTGATATAAATGACTGTTTTGATTTCCTTTTTAAAAGAAAGGGGCCGCCAGTAAATAAAACTCTCGTTGAAGCTCACGGGCTCCGGAAGTCCGTATTTTCTTCCGATAACGCGTATAGCGCCGGCCTCGCCGTAATTTTCAGCATAGATGATGGTGGCATCCTTGTCTGCAACCTGTTGCCAGGCTGTTGCCGTAATCAGTGTCAGTTCATTCCACCCCAGCATGTCAGCGTAATCCTGGGGAAGAGGATGGTATTGGTTGTCTTCAAACCGCCGCACATCATTGGATCCCGTTATCTTTGCGAAGCCATCAAAATAGCTGACCATTTTTTCCGGTTTAAATACGGGAATTCCCAGAGGGAGTATCACCATCGTGGAGGCGATCAGGAATAGGATGATCAGATAATCCATAAAATTTCTCCTGGTCAAACTGGTTATGCCGACAGCACCGGCTGCCAGCATTACAGGATATATTCCCGCGGTGTAATAGCTTTTGCCTTTAAGAAGAATAAAAATCAGCAATACCACTATGCACATCATCCCGATCAGCCAGTAACGTCGCAGATCTTTTTTTAACAGTAGCATCAAAATTCCCGGGATACCAATCAGGGTGGCAGACATTATGATCAGAAGTTGCTCCTTGAGAAATATTCCAAGGCTCATGTGCACCAGCTGGGTTTGTGAAAGCTCTTTCATGTGGTGAATGACCGGCAGGCCGTGATTCAGCTGCCATATGAGATTGGGAAGGAAGATCAGGAAGGCAACCAGTGCAGCAGTATAAAATTTTCTGTTCCTGAAAATCAACCGTTCAGGCGTGAACGGAATAACGATCAGAAAAGCGATCAGAAGAAACAGCGGATTGTACTTGTTCAGGAGGCTGAATCCAAGTGTTATTCCCAGGTATATCAAAAATTTATTCTGATGGGTGTTCAAAAACTTCAGCAGAAAGTAGAACATCAGTGTCCAGAAAAAGATGTCAAAAGGAACGGGCTCGAAGAGATAGAAAGCACGTAGAAACAACAGTGAACAGGACATTGAAATTGCTGCCATGACTTGTGCGCGGGAACCACCGCCCAGCTCCCTTGCCATTGATCCGCATAAGAAAACGGTAAATCCACCTGCAAGTGCGGGAAGGAATTTGGCGGCAAACAGGTTATAGCCCAGAAACCTGGCAGAAACAAATGCCAGCCAGGCCGACAGCGGCGGAACTGAAAAATAGCCAAAAGAGAGATGTAAACTCTGTGAGAAATACAACAGTTCATCCCGGTGATATTCCATCGTATTGGCAAAACCAAGATGAAGCACCATTCCTGCCAGTGCAATAACGAATACCGTGAACCTTGAATCCTGAATTCTGAATTTCACGACATGAATCATTTTCTTTTCTTTCCAAAAACAGCAAGTCCCCCTTCAGCGGTTTCCCGGTATATCCTTGGAATATCATGTCCGGTATGTTTCATGGCCTGAATGACCTTGTCAAAGCTGACAATATGGTGGCCATCGGAAACCAGCGCGTACATGTTTGCATCGAGTGCCCGTGCGGCACCAAAGGCATTTCTTTCAATACAGGGAATTTGAACCAGTCCGTAAATCGGGTCGCAGGTGAGTCCGAGAAAATGTTCCATCCCAATGGAGGCGGCATATTCTACTTGTCCAGGTGTACCGCCAAAAAGCTGTTCTGCCGCAGCCGCCGCCATAGAGCAGGCACTGCCGATTTCTCCCTGGCATCCGACCTCGGCACCGGATATGGAGGCATTGGTTTTAATCAGGTTGCCGATCAATCCTGCCGTTGCAAGTGCCCGTATGATCTTCTTGTCGGGGAATTCGTATTGTGTCTTGAGCAGGTAGAGCACCGCGGGGATGACACCAGAGGAACCACAGGTAGGGGCCGTCACTATTTTCCCTCCTGAAGCATTTTCCTCGGCAACGGCGAGTGCATAGGCAAACGTAAACGCCCGTCTGCTCAGCGTGCCTTTAAAACTTTTGGCCTTGATATAGGTGGAGGCAGCTTTTCTTGGCAAGTTTAGTCTTCCGGGCAAAACCCCTTCTTCTTCCAGCCCCCGGAGAATGGCTTCCTGCATCACATTCCAGACTTCTTCCAGGTGATCCCACGTTTCACGTGGCTCGTGAATCTCAACAAATTCCCAGAATGTACGTCCATTTTCCTCGCACCACTCCTGGATTTCGTGCATGGTTTTCAGGGAATAAATTTCCGTGGATATTTCCCTTTTACCGGTATCGCTTATATCCCCGCCGCCAATGCTGTACGTGGTCCAGCTTGCCCGTGCAACTTCTGCCTTGTCCAGTGCCTCGAACATCATTCCATTGGGATGATGGGGCAGGAATTCGTCAGGTTTCCATAATATTTCAACGGGAATGGGGGAGAAAGCCTCCGTGATGGCCTTGTCGGTCATATGGCCTTTTCCGGTTGCGGCAAGACTCCCGTAGAGCGTTATCCTGGCCTTTTTCATTCCGGGATTTACTTTCAGAAATTGCTCGGCGGCCTTGCGCGGGCCCATGGTGTGACTGCTCGAAGGACCATGGCCTATTTTAAAGATCTTACTGATGGATTCCATGTGAACAAATATAAAAAAACCCGGTAAAGTTTGGTCATTTACCGGGTTTTAAAAAATTAATGCAATTGTTAAGCCAAACGTTCAACCATATCTGCCAAACGGTTTGAATATCCTGCTTCATTGTCGTACCAGGAAATGATTTTTACCATGTTTCCTCCGATTACCTTGGTCATAAGGGAATCATAAATAGAAGAGTGGGTATTGCCAACGATATCACAGCTTACCAGTGGCTCATCCAGGTACTGAAGTATTCCTTTCATTGGACCATCGGCGGCTTCTTTCATGGCCTGGTTTACCTCTTCCTTGGTAACCTCACGAGAAAGTTCAACGGTCAGATCGACCATTGATCCGTCGGGGGTCGGTACACGAACGGCAAAACCATCCAGTTTCCCTTCCAGTTCAGGGATAACCAGTCCGATAGCCTTGGCAGCACCGGTCTTGGTAGGGATCATGGAAACGGCCGCTGCCCTTGCCCGGCGAAGATCTTTATGCGGCGAATCAAGAATGATCTGATCGTTGGTGTAAGAGTGGATGGTATTCATTAATCCCTTCACGATACCGAATTTGTCGTTGAGTACCTTCGCCACGGGTGCCAAACAATTGGTGGTGCAGGAAGCATTGGAAACAAACTGCAGGTTTTTATTAAGCTTTTCATTGTTCACCCCAAGAACAACGGTGGCATCAACATCATTTGCATTATCGGACGGTACAGAAAGAACCACCTTTT
>JBLNAN010000310.1:0-3942 GCA_050259355.1 Syntrophothermus sp.
ACTTATTTCTACACGGCAATTACCGTGAACCCGAACCAGATGGCAGAAGATATGAAGAAAAACGGCGGATTTATTCCCGGTGTTAAACCCGGTAAAAGAACTGCTGAATTTATTGACACGGTTATGTCAAGAATCGTTCTTCCGGGATCTATCTTTTTAGGTTTTGTTGCCATCATGCCAGCCTTTGTCAGGCTGATTGGAGTAAACACGCAGTTTGCCCAGTTTTATGGCGGAACATCGCTGCTGATCCTTGTTGGAGTCGTTCTTGATACACTTCAGCAGATTGAAAGCCACCTTTTGATGAGACATTATGATGGTCTCACCAAGTCCGGAAGGATCAAGGGACGTTCGGCTTACAACGTGACGGGACAGTAAAGAATAAAGAATGGAATTAAAGACCACTGAAGATATTGAATTGATGAGGGAGAATGCCCTGATTGTCAGCAGGGCGCTCGCTGAAGTGGCAAAAAATATAAAACCCGGGGTGACCACCCGTCAGTTGGATAAAGTTGCAGAGGATTATATCAGGTCGCAGGGAGCAATTCCCGGGTTTAAAGGGTACAACGATTTTCCGTCTACCCTGTGTATCTCGGTTAATGAAGAAGTAGTTCATGGAATACCGGGAGAGAAAGTTCTTAAAAATGGTGATATAGTTTCGATCGACTGCGGGAGTATCAAGCACGGTTTTTATGGCGACTCCGCTTACACATTTCCAGTAGGTGAAGTCAGCCCCGAAGTGCTGGACCTGTTGAGAAGAACAAAACAATCCCTCTTCCTGGCTATCCGGAATGCGGTAGCAGGAAAAAGAGTCGGAGACATCAGTGCCGCTGTTCAGGATTACGTTGAATCATTCGGCTACTCTGTTGTAAGAGAACTGGTAGGACACGGGATTGGAAGAAAACTTCACGAAAAGCCCGATATTCCTAATTATGGAAAGCGGGGAACAGGGATGAAACTGCAGGAGGGACTGGTGATCTGTATTGAGCCCATGATCAATCTGGGACATAAGGAAATAACCCAGGACCGGGACGGATGGACGATAAGAACTGCAGACCGTTTGCCTTCGGCACATTTCGAGCTGACGGTGGTGGTGAAGAAAGATGAACCTGATGTACTTTCAACCTTCAGGTTCATTGATGAGGTTCTTGGACCAGACAATGTATAAACGAAATACAAGATGGCTAAACAAACGTCAATTCAACAGGATGGTACCGTGATCGAATCGCTGGGCAATGCCATGTTTCGTGTAGAACTTGAGAACGGACATGTCATCACGGCCCATATCTCGGGAAAGATGAGGATGCACTACATCAAGATCCTACCGGGCGACAGAGTGAAGATCGAAATGTCACCCTATGATTTAACAAAAGGAAGAATAACATTCAGATATCAGTAATAACGGGGTTACCGGAAAAAGTAAAATAAACAATCATGAAAGTCAGAGCATCTATTAAAAAGCGTTCAGCCGACTGCAAGATCGTTCGCAGGAAGGGAAAGTTGTATGTTATCAACAAAAAGAACCCTAAATACAAGCAAAGACAAGGATAATCATTAAATTTAAATAAGGAATACCTATGGCCAGAATTGCAGGTATAGATTTACCTAAAAATAAAAGGGGAGAAATCGGATTAACTTACATCTACGGGATTGGTCGCAGCACGGCCCAGAAAATCCTGAAAGATGCAGGGATTGACTTAAACAAAAAGGTTCAGGATTGGGACGACGATGAACAGGCTAAGATCCGTACTTTCATCAATGATAATATCAAGGTGGAAGGTGCTCTCCGTTCAGAAGTTCAGATGAATATCAAAAGATTGATGGACATCGGTTGTTACCGCGGTGTTCGTCATCGTAACGGTTTACCGGTAAGGGGACAGAGTACCAAAAACAACGCCCGTACCCGTAAAGGAAAGAAGAAGACCGTTGCCAACAAGAAAAAAGCAACGAAAGGTTAATGGTTAATACCGTTACAGTTTTAAATCAGAAAGTGTAAATAACAGATATGGCAAAGACTGAAAAAAGTTCTAAGAAAAGGGTTGTAAAGGTAGATGCTATCGGAAAAGCATTTGTCAATGCATCTTTTAATAACCTGATCGTGACCCTTACCAACAACGCTGGACAAGTAATTTCATGGTCATCTGCAGGTAAGATGGGATTCAAGGGTTCAAAAAAGAATACTCCCTATGCAGCACAGATGGCATCCCAGGATGCTGCCAAGGTGGCTTACGATCTCGGACTTCGCAAGGTGAAGGTGTTTATAAAAGGACCAGGTGCCGGTCGTGAATCAGCGATCAGGACACTGCATACAGCAGGAATCGAAGTAACGGAAATTACCGATATTACCCCGTTGCCTCACAATGGCTGCAGGCCCCCGAAAAGAAGAAGGGTATAATTCAGAATAATCATTAAATTTAGAATAGAAGAATATGGCAAGGTACATTGGTCCTAAGTCAAGAATAGCAAGAAAATTCAGAGATCCGATATTCGGACCTGACAAGAATTACGAAAAAAAGAATTATCCCCCGGGAATGCATGGCCAGACCAAAAGAAGGGCAAAGCAGTCGGAATACGGTTCCCAGCTCATGGAAAAACAGAAGGCGAAATATACCTATGGAATTCTTGAGCGCCAGTTCAGAAATATCTTCCTGAAAGCTTCCCGTAAAAAAGGAATCACCGGTGAAGTTCTGCTTCAGCTGATTGAATCCCGCCTGGATAACGTGGTATACCGTCTGGGAATTGCTCCCACCCGCAGCGCTGCCCGTCAGCTCATCGGACACAGACATATCGTGGTGAATGGTAAAGTCGTAAATATTCCTTCCATGGAACTTAAACCCGGTGATATCGTTGGTGTACGTGAACGTTCACGTTCCCTCGAAGTAATTACCGACGCTGTAGGTTCACGTGGAAACCAGTTCCCCTGGCTCGAATGGGATGGCAGCATGATGACCGGCAAATTTATGTCATATCCGGAAAGAGCTGATATTCCTGAAAATATCAGGGAACAACTGATCGTCGAGTTGTACTCGAAATAAATTGTATATTTTGGGGAAAGATATTTTTTGTAATTTTCCCTTCAGAAAAAATAGTTCAATAACTTAAAAGGAATTATATGGCAATATTACCTTTCCAGAAACCCGACAAGGTGATCATGGTCGAAGCAGATGACAAGAAAGGAATCTTCGAATTTCGCCCATTGGAACCCGGTTTTGGAATCACCATCGGAAATGCATTAAGAAGAATATTGCTTTCCTCTCTGGAAGGATACGCGATCACTTCCGTAAAGATCGAAGGCGTGGACCAGGAATTCTCGACCATCAAAGGCGTTATCGAAGATGTAACGGAGATCCTGCTGAACTTAAAGCAAATCAGGTTCAAACGACAGATTGAGACGGAATCAAGCGAGAAAGTTACGGTCATCGTTGGCCAGCAAACTGTTTTCAAAGCCGGCGATATCAACAAGTTTCTGTCAGTTTTCCAGGTGCTTAACCCCGAAGTGGTGATCTGTCACATGGAACCCGGCGTGAAATTATCAGTGGAATTATCTATCGACAAAGGCAGAGGGTATGTTCCTGCTGAAGAGAACAAAACCCTGAACCCCACCGCGGTTTTAGGACGTATTCCCATCGATTCAATTCATACTCCCATCAGGAATGTAAAATTTCATGTTGAGAATTACAGGGTTGAACAGAAGACTGACTACGAAAAGCTGATCCTTGATGTTGAAACCGATGGTTCTATTCATCCGAAGAACGCATTAAAAGAAGCAGCAAAAATCCTGATCCACCATTTCATGTTGTTCTCTGACGAGAAAATCACGCTGGATACGACTGAGAAGGCCGTGGCCGAGGAATTCGATGAAACATCACTGCACATCCGTCAGTTGCTGAAAACCAAGCTGGTTGATATGGATCTTTCGGTTCGTGCACTTAACTGCCTGAAGGC
>JBLNAN010000311.1:0-3978 GCA_050259355.1 Syntrophothermus sp.
AAGAAGGAATCGACACCACCTGGACGCTTCTCCGTTCTAATATTGTTCAATAAATTCCAATGAAAAATATTTTCTGTTTATTGCTGCTTTTGCCGGTTTTACTTTCCGGATGCAAGGAGAAAGATGAGGTTCAGGCTCCCCCGGCCATTCAGAATCCCAATTATCTTCTTTCCGATGAATGTGCTGAATGGGTCATTTTCAAGCCGGGAAGCTGGTGGATCTATAAAAATGAGCAAAAGCAAACGACAGACTGTACCTATTTCAAACATGGCCCATATCTTCAGGAAATTAATTATAACGATGGAAAACACCAGAGTCAGTGGTTTTATGTCACCAGCGATTTTCTGCTGCGATATGGACTGGTGGGAGCGAAAGGCGGCAATCTCATGGGTGTCTGGAAGAAAAATTATACCCGTATGCTCACTTCCCTTTCACAGGAAGCACTTCCGGATTCAGTTGTTAATGGTACTTTTAAGAATGAAAACGTACATGAAACTAATTCCAGCTACATCCTGATTGAAAAGCTCCCTGTTTATAGCCTGAACGGAAAAAGCTACAATAATGTGATCCACACGAAAATCCAGTACTATAATTCTTTTCGCGAATTTTTCTGGGCTAAGCATGTAGGATTGCTCAGGCTGAGGGAGCAACTCCAGAATTCAGATACTACCTGGTCGCTGGTAAGGTACAAGGTTAATCAATAGGAACTGGGAAACTTCAATTGACCTGCGGCTTGTAAAACCTGATCCGGAAATCATCAATCAGCATGGGCTTTTTATGATTGTTCCAGATATAGATCTTGAGGATGCCGTCAGGATTGACAATATCCGGGAGCATTAAGGAAAAACTGCATTTCCGCCAGTTCCTGATCCCGCTGTACGGAACGTCATTCAATTTAAACCCGTCCCACCAGTTTTCACCGGGATGGACATTTTCCATGCTCAAAACCATCAATGCCCCATTGGTAGCGCCCTGAAGGCTGTCCCATACCATCACTTCCCCTTCAACAAAACATTTCGTTCTGATGATGCCAAGTTCCTTTGCCCCGATCATCATGGTCGGACTATACGGGTGAACAGAGTCAAGATATCCTGCATGTGTTCCCGAGAAGGCCCTCGGCGTTGAAACGATGGCGTTCGAGTACCAGTCTTTCAGCACTTCTTTTTCAAAATCATTGGTAAAAGTTGCCACCGGCGCCCGATGGTCGATGGAATAGTCCGGTATTTCCTGCTTTCCGCCAAGACTATAAAAAACCAGCGAATCGGAACGCATAAAAACAAATTCATATTTTTCTTTATTCATGCTGTTGGGCTGGATGATATTGACGGAATACTGCCAGCTCTGGAATAAATTAATATAAACGAGCGGAAGAAATGCGAGTGCCAGCAATGCAATGGCGACCCTTGAATGAATCTTCTGAAGAAGAACACCCAGCAGGATGGCATAAATGCCGTAATAATCGATGAATGCCCGTAGTCCGAATCCGTCCCCGTAATACCAGCTCCACCAGCAGGAAATGATATACGTTGATACCACAAGGAAAGCCAGCATGCTGAAAAATTGCAGCCGGTTCCTGAAAAACAACCTGATGATCCCCAGCCAGGTTACCAGGATCAGCGGGGTGTATACGAACAATCCTTTCCGGAAACTAAACAGAACGTTATGTATTTCCGGCGAAGAAAAATGAAATCCTTCATCAGCATAAGACCACACGAAAAACCTGCCTGTCTGGATGTACCATAAAACCGGTTGAATGGCCAGGATCAGCAGGATGATCGCAATACCCATGAAAGTGGTTTTCTTGTCGCACCATGTATTCTTCCAGAAGGCAATAAATTTTTCCAGGTTTCCGGCAAAGAAAGGCAGCAGCAGCAAAACGATCCCGTTGGTGGGCCGGATCAGGCAAACCAGTGCAAAGAAAAAAGCCATCAGGATCGCGTCGCTTCTCTTCCATTCTTCAAAGCAGCAGATGGAATACCAGGCAAAGGCGCTTACCGCGAAAAAAGAAAAAACATGCGACATGGTAGGCTGCCAGATGCTGTAATAAAACAGGTTGGTGCCAAACAGAATCAGCACGAGTACCAGGGAATTGATAGGGGAGGCAATATCATATTGTTTTAAAATCTTCCGGATAAAATTCAATCCCGTCAAAAGATAAACAAGACTGCCTATACCGGTGAAGAACTGGAAAAAGAAGGAATACCCGTCCATGCTGTGACCGGTAAGGAAGGTGATCAACATTCCCAGCAGGAAAAACGGCAGTAACAACAACGCTTCTCCCGAAAAATACTTGTTCATTGTTTGGCCGTCTGACTGAACAAGATACCCAGGTTTATAGTTGGGAAAGCCCAGCAGTTTCTTTTCCCTTTCAACCACCTGGCTGAAAGTCGGATCATGGTCGATCAGCAGGGCGGGAAGATAGGCATAATAGCCCCTTCCATCGCTCGTGACGATGTGTTTCCAGATTTTTTCAGCAGGAAAAATTTTCGAACTCAGGAAGAACGCCAGCATGAATCCGGCAATGATCCAGAGGGTGATTTTGGAGTTGTGGCGAGGTTGCATGGATGGTAATGGTTGGTCAAAGATAGGAAAAACTACTTACTTCCTAATCTAATGTTTTGCCTCAGGCCGGCGGGCCTCGTTACCGCGACGCTGCTGCGCCTGGCGCAGGACTTCCCATCGCTGTCCAAGCCGAAATCAGATCCTGCGCCAGCCAAGGCAGCTTACGCGGTAACTGATATCATTTTTTATTTTATTATTATTTTTCCGCGGCGTAGGGTTTGACCGGATTGTTCTATCAGAAAATACATTCCGGGAGAAACGTCGTCAAGGTCAATCACCCTGACCTCATCCTTCTCATGGGTTAAAGAATAGCTTTTCACCATTTTTCCCTGCGCATTGAGCAGCACCAGGTTACTTTTTCTTCCGGTGGCGCTGATGTATACTTTGTCCCTGGCCGGATTGGGATAGAACCATTGTTCCTTGCTGTTGATATCATTGGTACCCTGGCCCGGAAGAACCGTGATTTTAACAGAATCGGTTACGGTACAGGGAGGCGCCACCACGTTAACCCAAATGGTATGGGTTCCGGCACCCAGATCAGCACCTTGAAGCGTTACGGTGCCGGTTGTATCGCCGGTAGACCAGGTACAGGATTCAAAGGCAAAGGGAATGGCGAAAGTAATACTGTCTTCTTTCGGAATATTAATGTCATTTCCCAGAAAATCTCCCGGGGCTTCTTTGATGATCACGATGATGGTATCGGTAACCGGACAATAATTGTTGTTGCTGGCCGTGAGGGTGTAGAGGCCTGTTTGTGTCACCACCAGTGAATCGGCGGTTGACAAGCCATTGTTCCAGTTGAAATGGGTGAATTCCGGTGGAATCCTCAATACCAGGCTTCCGCAACCGGAAGTATCAGGGGGCAAGCCGGTTTGCAGGGGTGTTTGTGTTTGGAGATAGGCGATGCAGGGAGAAAACGATGAATAGGGGAGCGTGTCATTGCCGATAATACCCCATCCTTCATAAAAAGAGGCCATCACGATATTGCCGCAATTGTCCCTGATCATCCCGTTTTGCCTGAACTTGTAAAAGACCGGCGAAAGCGTATACTGAATCAGGTTCCCGTCGTGATCACACAATCCGGTCATCACTCCTTCAGCTCCGCCGAAAGTAACGGATTGACCGAAGAAATTGGCATGATGTGGCATATCACAGGCAAAATAGAGATTATTGCCGTCGGCAAGCAGTGAAATTGCACTGCTGACCTTGGTGGTGGTTGTTTTTTTCCAGGTAACACCAAGATCCGGGTCAGAGAGATAGATGATTCCCCCAACTGAGTCGGGTGGTGCGATCAGTGAATCTCCCGCCAGGAATGCCCGCTGGTACATGCCTGAGAAGTAGGGATTGTTGTTCTGATCCAGGGCAAAGTCATTATAATTGATACCATTATTCAGCATGGTTCCGTCAAGATATTCC
>JBLNAN010000312.1:0-5107 GCA_050259355.1 Syntrophothermus sp.
CATGTGCTAGGTGTCATGTGTCATGTGTCATGTGTCAAATGTCACTGCCGGCTGCCGACTGTGGACTGTGGACTGCCGACTGAAAACATGTGTCATGTGTCATGTGTCAAATGTCACTGCCGACTGCAGACTGTGGACTGCCGACTGCCGACAAATGATTCCCAGGTAAATATCCCCAATCAATCAGATCTTTCCGGTCTTTCATTTGCTTCAGTCCTCCATCAAACAAGAGATAATATTTTGATGCAACATCCAAAACATTTCGATAATCATGATCGGTTAGAATTATTCCTTTTTCTTTTGATTGATTTTTAATCATCTCTTTTATTGAATCAATCACAACCGGAGAAATACCACTAAATGGTTCATCCAGCAAAACAAATTTTGCATCTGAAAATAATAGTAATTTTATTTCCAGATAACGTTTTTCTCCACCAGATAAATTAGCAACTTTGGATTCTGCTATTTTTTCAATCCATGGATCAGCTAACAAATTTTTTGAACCATTCTTTTGAAAATATAAATTAACAACCTCTTTAACGTTTAATTTTTCTGGAAGAAAAGAATCCTGTGGCAAGTAATTAATTTGATCTTTAATTAAATATGATTTTTTTAATATTTTTCCATTTATTCGTATAAAATTATTATCAGCTCTTAAACTCCCAAAAATAATTTTTAATAATGTGGTTTTGCCAGTTCCGTTCCGTCCGAGAATTCCAATAATTTCACCCTTCTGACATTTCAAATAAATATCCGTAAGAACCTGGTTGGAACCGTATGATTTCAGGATACTATCTATTTCAAGAATATGATGCATAAATTAATTGTCAAAAGTAAAATAATACCAATAATTGTATTAAACAAAATAGCTGAAAAATAAAGTTGAAATCTCGAAAGACCTTTATTAAAATAAAAATAAAACTGATTTCTTTTTGATACTTCAAAATATAGAAAACTTAATAAAATCCCCCCGCTCATAAAACTAATAGGTAACCCATAAAAACTAATCCCAATGAATAATAATCCCATACAAACCGAAAAGATCAAGTTCACCAGAAACAATTCTTTGTAAAACTGAAAACAGAGGCGAAGCATTTTTACATGTAATCAGACATAAATGTACAAAATAAGTGTAAGATGGTAAAATGTAAGTTGCTGCCAACTGCTGACTGAAATCATGTGTCATGTGCTATGTGTCATGTGTCAATTGTCACGTCCTACTGTTGACTGCTGACTGAAATTATGTGCTATGTACCATGTGCCATGTGTCTCTGCCGACTGCTGACTGTGGACTGCTGAGTGCCGACTGCCGACTAACGCCTGCAGTCGGGGACTGCAGGCTACGTTGCATTTCTTTGTAACTTTGTACCTTTATAACCAACCATGCCTCGATTCAAAACACGTGTTGTACATATCGGAAATACGCCACTGGGCGGGGATTATCCCGTGAGGGTGCAGTCGATGACCAACACCGATACTCTTGACACCATCGCAACGGTTGAACAAAGCATCCGGATGATCGATGCGGGATGCGAGTACGTGCGCATCGCGGTGCCGGGGGAGAAAGAGACGGAGAACCTGAGAAATATAAAAAAAGAACTGCGAAACAGAGGCTACAACACGCCGCTTATCGCGGATGTTCATTTCAATCCCCGCCTGGCCGAAATTGCCGCGACGATCGTGGAAAAGGTTAGGATAAATCCCGGGAACTACATGGACAAGCGAACAGGCAAGGCTGAATGGACGGAGACAGAGTACCGGGAAGAACTAGGGAAAATTGCCGAACGAATCCATCCGCTGCTGAAGATCTGCAAGGATCATGGCACCGCCCTCCGCATTGGAACCAATCACGGGTCACTGGCTCCCCGGATCATGTCGCGCTATGGAGATACACCGGACGGAATGGTGGAATCAACACTTGAATTTGCAAGGATCTGCCGTGAACAGGGGTTCAACAGCCTGGTTTTGGCCATGAAAGCCAGCAACATCCGGATCATGATCCCGGCCAACAGGTTACTCGTGGAGAAGATGAAAAAGGAGGGACTGGATTATCCGGTTCATCTGGGCGTCACCGAGGCGGGAGCAGGAGAGGACGGCCGTATCAAATCGGCTATCGGCATCGGTAGCTTGCTGAACGACGGGATCGGGGATACCATCCGTGTATCGATCACCGAAGATCCGGAATTCGAGATTCCTGTTGCATATGCCATCCTGCAAGCCAGCGGCGTGAGAATATCAAAAACGGAATTTATTTCCTGCCCATCGTGTGCACGGACAAAATTCAACATTCAGCAAACGCTTGAGGAGGTTAAACGCAAAACAGGACATCTGAGAGGACTGAAGATAGCGGTGATGGGATGCATCGTTAACGGTCCGGGCGAAATGGCAGATGCCGATTACGGCTACGTGGGCGCCGGTGCAGGGAAAGTGATGCTGTACAAGGGCCAGATGTTGGTAAAACGCGATATTCCCGAGGATACTGCCGTAGATGAACTGATCAGCCTGATCAGGGAAAACGGCGAGTGGGTGGACCTATAGATTCTGTCCTGTTATAACTTTCAGTGTCCGTGGCAAAATCTCGTACACAAAAGGCGAATGTCCGAGTGATTCTCCGTCGGCTTCCAGGAAGATTTTTGCCGTTGACCGAACCCTGATGGATTTTCCCCTGAAAGTTTTGACAAAATCCAGATTTACGAGAGATCCGTCGTACAACTTGCGGGCATACAAAACCACCATCCACTTGGGCGCTTTCCTGATCACGGTTACATCAAACAGTCCGTCATCCGGCACCGCGAAAGGAACCTGCATCATTCCACCGCCATTGTACTTGCAGATCCCGACATTCATCGAAAAAATCTCACCTTTGAAGACCTGCTCATCATCCACTTCCACGATGGCTTCTGGAAATTTGAACTGGAATAGACTGGAAAACACGAAATAAAAATAGGTAAAGGGTCCGCCGCGGCCTCTTTCCTTGAGCAGGTTGGTTTTTTTGGCCACCAGCGCATCATACCCCATCCCGGCGATATTCATGAAATACCGTGTCTTATGTTCTTCCTTCCTGAAAAAACTGATCTTCCCGGTATCCTGAAGAACCGTGGTTTTTCTTTTCAGGATTTGAATGGCTTCCTCATAATTAAAAGGTATGCTGAAGGTCCGGCACCAGTCGTTTCCTGTTCCGACCGGGATCATCCCCAGTGTGATTTCATGCGGTGAACATGTGATTTGCGTGAATATCCCGTTCACGACTTCATTCATGGTGCCATCGCCCCCGGCCACGATGATGTTGCGGTATCCTTCGGCAATGTACTTTACGGTCAGGTGATTGGCATGGTCGCGGTGGAGGGTGATCACGTGAAAGAAATTCAATCCCTCTCTCCGGAGAATTTCCAGAATGCGGGGCCAGTCTCGCAAGCCTTTTTGCACACCGGCATTGGGATTCACGATAACAAGCCATTTATCGGTCAGTTCCATCGTCCTCCTCTTCTTTTACATTCTTAAGCCGGTCCATGAACTCTGCAGGAAGTTCATCTGAATACTGCGATTCCTCGAGCTGTTCATCATTATTTCCCCTGCCATATTTGAATTTTGGATTGTCGGACGTTCCCAGGATCCGTATGGGTATGCCCAATATTCCCAGGGGAGGTAACCCTACCCGGGTTTTCAGGTTCAGCTTGCCGTCAAAACTGCTTTCTCCGGAGATCTTCAGCCTGAAACCACTGATCTTCATTTTGGTCTGTTCCAGGGTGATGATGTTATTCCGGATCGTTGTTTTCAGCTCCACCTTTGATAGATCAGGACTTTTAAGCTTTTCCCTTCCGAGGTTTTTACTCATGTCTGTAAACAGTCTCAGTCCCATCACCTTGACTTTTGCCAGCGTGATCACTCCATTTCCTTCCAGTGAAGGATATACGGGTTCCATATCATTGATCAAACGTCCCTTTAACTGATAATCAATGGAAATGATTCCCTCGCATTTTTCGGCTGAAGAAGCCAGGTTGCGAAACATCTCAATTTCCCGGTAAGCCCGCTGAACATCAAAGTTTTCTGCTTTCACATGGAACTCAAAAAAAGCTTTCCGGGCACTGGTGCTGGCATAACTGGCATCCATGTTCACCCTGCATCCGATCATGCTGAACTGCATGTTCTTCAATACGATCATACCGGTATCCACCTGGATATTGGCGGTAAGACTGTCGAGGAAATTGCTTTCGAATTTCACCTTTCGAAGGTCGGCCTTCAGATTGATATCAAATTCAGGAGGAATGATGATCACCCCGGGCGAGGATGTTGCCGGGGTTGTACTTCCGGCGGGCGATGATTCCGTCATGAAATCGCGGATATCCACGAAAGCAGAGGTAAAATTCAGATTTCCCCGGAGAACCTGTTTCTTTCCCAGGAAGTAATTGACCACGTTGCCCAGGTTTCCATCAAGCATAATGGCCGACGATCCGCAACGGCTGTCGAAATGTTCAAACCAGATCTTGTCATTATCGAATCGGAAGGATCCCTTTTTCAGGATAAGATCATGGGGAAGGTATTGCGACCGGAAAGCAATATTTTTCAGGCCCAGCGTGCCCTTGTTATTCAGCCGGTCGATCCTGCCTTCCATCGCATCTTTCTGACTTCCCTTCAGGTGAAGATCGGCCGTGAGCGACCCGGAGAGTTCCATTCCTTCCTGTGAAAACATCTTGTAGATCCCTGCCAGATCAATGTTTCCCTTCGCGGTTACATCGTACAGGAGATTGTCAGGATTGTTCAGACTGGCCTTCAGGTGAAAAGGATTTTTTTCAAACAGAAAAGAAAGATCTTCAACCTTAACAGAAGTCCCGGAAATTTTCCCGTTTTTGTTGGTCACGAGTAAATCAAGGTTAATCTGTTCGAGAGGTTGCGGATAATACCTGGTGAGAAGAGAACCGTCTTTCAGTTTAATCCTGACATTGGAAACAGGAAAAAGCTTCTTTTCCGGAGCATATTTCCCCTGTACCGTTGCATCAAGATCAAGAATACCACCGAGCTGCAGCGAGTCAAGGGGAAATACCTGGCTGATCTCTGCCAAATTAACCGAAGTGGTGATACGGCTGTCGACCGGCAGGTCTTCCAAACC
>JBLNAN010000313.1:0-2998 GCA_050259355.1 Syntrophothermus sp.
AATTACGAAATAACGCAAAAACCCAATAACCCAATAACCCAATAACCCAATAACCCAATAACCCAATAACCCAATAACCCAATAACCCAATAACCCAATTACCCAATTACCCATTAACCCAATAACCCAATAACCCAATAACAATAGAATAACAACGAATAACAACGCATAGCAAATGAACATCATCCTGAATAATAACCCTGAATCTTTTTCAGCGGAGTCCATGACCATCAACGAACTGCTGAAGGCCAAGAATTTCACCTTCAAGATGCTGGTCATTAAAATCAACGGGAGCCTGGTTCCAAAAACGGATTATGATGTTGCCACTGTTAAAGAGGCCGATGATGTGATGGTGCTGCACCTGATCAGCGGGGGATGATCTCGTAAATGCGTTAACACGTTAACACGTTAACACGTAAACGCGTAAACACGTGATGTATTCTTAGTGACCATTGTGGAATCCCTTGTGCCCCTTGTGTTAAAAATCTGATGCGAGTACAGGTAAATTTTGGATAATTCAGATCGAGTTTACGCGTTTACGAGTTAACGCGTTTACGAATCTACCACCTCTGCAACGACAAACGTACTTCCCCCGATAAAGATCAGATCGTCATCATCAGCCGCGGTTTTTGCTGCATTCAGGGCTTCATTTACTGAATCGTAAGCCTCACCCTGCAAACCCTCGGCATTGGCCTTTTCTTTCAGAACCTTTGCATCTAAGCCTCTGGGTATATCTGCTTTACAAAAATAATAGGTGGCATCCTGCAGAAGCAGCTTCAGGATTTTACCGATCTCCTTGTCGTTGACAACCCCGAAAACAAAATGCAGATGTCTATACGGGGTTTGCCGGATCTGCTCCAGGACCTGGGAAATGCCGGCTTCATTATGGCCGGTATCGCAAATGATCAGCGGATTGGTTCCAAGTACCTGCCATCTTCCCATCAACCCTGTATTGAGGATGACCCTGCTCAGTCCCGACCGGATGACCTGTTCTGTGAGATCGATATTTTTCCAGATGATCTGACAGGTAGCAAGTACGGTCAGGACGTTTTTTTCCTGGTAATTTCCGGGCAACGGCAGCCGGAGGTATTTGTACCGGGTATTTTCACCTAAAGATATATCCAGGTGCCGTATGAGCTGCTGATCCTGAAATTCCAGCACGCTGTGCAGCACCTTCAGATGCTGATCAGCAAAATAAATATCGGCACATTCTTTTCTGGACTTTAAAATGAATACTTTTTCTGTTTCGGGATGCGTTTCCCCGATCACAACCGGAACACCGGGCTTGATGATGCCGGCTTTTTCTTTGGCTATCTTCTCCAGCGTATCCCCCAAAAACTGCATATGGTCAAAGCTGATGTTGGTGATCACCGAAACCATGGGCCTGATGACGTTGGTGGAATCAAGCCTTCCGCCGAGTCCGACTTCAACCACGGCGATGTCGACCTTTTCTTCTCTGAAATAATCGAAAGCAAGCCCTACTGTCATTTCAAAAAATGAAAGTCCGATATCTTCAAAATCATCCTTGTGCCTGGAAACAAACGAAGTCACTCTTTCCTTTGGAATCATTTTCCCGTTGATCCTGATCCTTTCCCTGAAATCTTTGAGATGCGGCGAAGTGTATAAGCCCGTTTTCAAACCTGCCTCCTGCAGGATCGAAGCCAGCATGTGTGAAACAGAACCTTTCCCATTGGTGCCGGCGACATGAATACTTCTGAAGGAATTCTGCGGGTTTCCAAGCAATTCACACAAACGAATGGTATTCGTGAGATCAGCCTTGTAGGCGGCTCCGCCAATCCGCTGGAACATCGGCAGTTTTTTAAAAAGGTAATCGATGGTTTGGGAATAGTTCATATCAAATCTCAACTCATTACAAATAAACTGCTCCGCCAATGGTGTCACGCTCCGCGCCGGTCACCGATTTCAGACAGTTGACCTCGCCGCGCCACCGTAGTACCCCGAGAAAGGCGAATATCAAAGCTTCTTTAAAGTTAATGGTATTTTTATCAGGGATGACAATCCGGGCCTTACATTTTTGTTGTAAAAGATCTGTAAGGCAGGTATTGAATGCTCCACCCCCGGTAACGATCATTTTCTGATCCCTGAAAAAATCAGTGCATCCTGAAATTTGCAACGCGATATGTTCTGTAAATGTTCTGATCAGATCTTCCGGAGGTTGAGAATCAATCAGTAAGGGAAAAATATTTTCAGTCACCCATTCCTTGCCAAGTGATTTTGGAGGTGGTTGGGTATAAAAGGCCAATGAATTAAGCCTTTGAAGTAGCTCCGTCAAGATTTTCCCTTTTGAAGCAAGTTTTCCATCTTCGTCGTAGGGTTTCCCTGCTCTTTCTGCCAGAACATTGAGCACAATATTCACGGGACAAGTATCAAAGGCAATTCTCTTGTTATTTTTTATGAACGAGATATTCCCGAATCCTCCCAGGTTAAGGCAATAGTCGTAAGCGCCGAACAGCAACTGATCCCCGATGGGAACCAGTGGCGCTCCTTGTCCACCAAGGGCTACATCGGTAGTACGAAAGTCGCAAACCACGGGAGTGCGTGTTTCCGCGGCAATGGCAGAACCTTTACCAATTTGTACCGTCAGTTTTTTTTCAGGCCGATGAAATATGGTTTGTCCGTGGGAGGCGATGAAATCCGGTTTCAGGTCGTGTTTCCCGTGAAATTCCTTCACGATCCGTCCGAAAAAATGACCTGTTTCGGCATCGGCAAGCGAGAGTTCCAGGGCGGATCCGGTTTCCAGGGATCTCATTTTTTCTTTCCAGGCATCGGGGTAGGGGAAGGTTTCTGCTACCTGAATTTCATAATTCCATATCCCGTCATTTTCAGTGAACAGGCAGAAAGCCATGTCAAGCCCATCAAGGGAGGTGCCTGACATAAGGCCGGTAACGTGATAGCTTTTCATGATTTTATTAGAAATTCAAACAAAAGTAATGAAATCTGACCAGAAACCTTGGTTCACGCAGAGGATAGGAGATTT
>JBLNAN010000314.1:0-3837 GCA_050259355.1 Syntrophothermus sp.
ATATCTTTTTGAACAAAGGAAGTGAAAACCAGTTTCAAATCGTTGCTCTTAAAAAATCTCAGCAAACGAAGATATATCAAGCTTTTCAAAGAACTAAAGACAAAAACAACGCATCACTAGTGATAAGAAGATATGAAAAATAAAATATTACTTATTCTATTTTCAGCGGTCCTGATTGTATCCTGCGAAAGGGATATCGACAAATTCGAGGCAACTCCCGGTTCAGCGAATTTTTCAAAATATATTGCCATTGGAAACTCGCTGATGTCGGGTTATGCTGACGGTGCCTTGTATCATTCCGGACAGGTCAATTCTCTTCCGAATATCATTGCAGGACAGTTGAAGCTGGCCGGTGGCGGTGAATTTGTTCAGCCCATGATGGCCGGTGAAACGGGTCTCCAATACCCGGGTGCACGCCCCAAACTGGTTTTGGGTTACTCCACGGCCTGTAATGGTGTAATCTCGCTTGCCCCGGTACCTGACCAGGGATCGCTGGATCCGATAGCCCCGGTGGGTTATCCGGTCAATAATTTCGGTATTCCCGGCGCCAAATCATTTCACCTCCTCGCTCCCGGCTACGGGATGATGAATCCTTATTATACCAGGTTTGCATCAAATCCTCAAACCGGAAAAGTGATTGAAGATATCATTGCATCCAAACCCACTTTTTATACTATGTGGCTTGGCGACAATGATGTTCTTTCATATGCCCTGGCAGGAGGCGCCATGGATTCCATAACCAGTCCGCAGTTTTTTGGATTTATCATGGGCAATATCCTGGGTGCAATTCATCAGACTAATCCCGGCGTAAAAGGCGTCATTTCCAATATTCCCGACATCACCTCAATTCCTTTCTTCACCACCATTCCCTATAACGGACTGGTTCTGACCAAAGGTCAGGCGGATTCAGTAAACATGGCCATGGCACTGTACCAGTTACCATTTGTTTATCATGAAGGAAAGAATCCTTTTCTGGTCCAGGATCCGAACTCGCCTCACCCCGTATTCAAGGTAAGGCAGATGCAGGAAGGCGAACTCGTGCTCATGACCGTACCACAGGATTCTCTAAAGTGCAAAGGCATGGGAATCATCAGCCGGGAAACTTTTTTGCCCTACCCCATCCCGGGACAATACATCCTGACACTTGCTGAAATCAATGCCATAAAAATCGCAACCACGGCTTATAACACGATCATTGCCCAGTTTGCGGTTAGTTTCAACATCGGACTGGTGGATATGAACCAAAAACTGACCCAATTGAAATCAGGAATGGTTTTCGACGGGGCGCACCTGAACACCCAGTTCGTGAAGGGCGGTGTATTCTCGCTCGACGGAATTCACCTGAACCCGAGAGGTAACGCGGTGGCTGCCAATTTCTTTATTGACGCTATCAATACTAAATACGGCAGTACTATTCCTCATGTTGACATAACCAAGTATCAGGGGATTATTTTCCCGTAACCTAAATGTAAGCCAGAAAAGCCAGTTGTCTGAAATTTCAGGCAATTGGCTTTTCTTTTTATTTGTCTAAAATGAAGGTCTTTATTTTTCTCGCGGGTTTGTTATCTTCCTTCATCTTATCTGCACAGGAACCCTGGCAGTATATGATCAAGTTTACGCCCACCAAACTACTCGTTCATGAAATAATGTTTTCGATGGAAGCCCGAAAGGCCAACCATGCACTGGAGACTGAAATCAGTTACATCTGGCCGGCAAAGGATCCTGAAAGCAATTCCAATCCCGGCATCGAATGGAACTCCTTTCCGCTCTTCTACTACAATGGCATGAGCCTTCATCTGGTATATAAAACCTACATCCGGCGGTTCTATTTTGGTCCTGATCTTATTTACAAATACCAGTTTTTCGATAACAAATGGGTATGGACGGGAGGAATGTCGGGAGATTATTACGCACCGGATATTTTCTGTTCGCAGGTGAAACATTCGTTTGGTCCGGGAATGCGAATTGGCGGTTTGTATGACGTCCATGGCTTTATCATTGAACCGTATTTTGCAGTAGGATTACGCTTCATTTATACCGAAACGGATTATCATTACTGGAAATCAGGAGGAACAGGTGAACGGCTGAATCCGGGAAAGCCCCAGTATGACGAGGTAAAACCCAAGGAAGGACTCACTCTTTTCCCGGTGGTAAATGCGGGGATGAAGATCGGGATAAATTTTCACTGATTTTTAAGGAACCTCATCATCTTCACCACCGCCCTTCCGCGGTGACTGATCCCGTTTTTGAGGTAGGCAGGCATTTCCGAGAAAGATTGTTTTTGTCCTTCCGGAAGAAAAACAGGATCGTATCCAAATCCACCTTCCCCGGTTTTTTTATGAAGGATGCTCCCTTTGACCACGCCTTCAAACAGATGTTCCTTTCCCTCAAGGATAAGGCAGAAGACACACCTGAATTCAGCCTTTCGGTTTGATTTTCCTTCCATTTCGTGAAGGATTTTTCTAACATTGTCATCAAAAGAACAACCCTCTCCCGCGTAGCGGGCCGAATAAACGCCAGGCCTTCCATCCAGTGCTTCGATAAAAAGACCGGTATCATCGGCAAAACAATTCCTTCCGGTCTGATCAAAAATATAACGTGCTTTCTGTATGGCATTTCCGGCGATGGTATCCTGATCCTCGGGGATTTCACCTTCAAACCGGGCATCGCTTAAGCTGAGAATGTTAAATTCACTTCCAAAGATTTCCCTTACCTCCCGTAACTTATGCATATTGTTGGTGGCAAAAAGCAGGGAAGGAACGGTATCATTCAATGCCGTTTCAATGAGCCGGGTAAAAAGATCGGTCATGTTCCACCCATACGCCCGGGCCATTTTCGGAACAATACTCTGGGCTGAAAGACCAGGCACCGTATTCACTTCAAGAAAACCAAAATCAGCATTGTTGTAGATGTAATCAAACCGGACCACTCCTTTGCAATTCAGTTTTTCATAGAGGTTTTTAGAAATGGCCTGACATTCTTCCGCCACTTTCTGATCAATCGCCGCGGGAACAACTTCCATGGCAAGTCCTTCCGAATATTTTGCCTCGTAATCAAAAAATTCCTTTTTGGAAATAACTTCTGTAACCGGAAATGCGATCAGTTCCCCGCGGGTCCTTAACACGCCACAGGTCAGTTCCCTGCCCCGCATGAATTCTTCTACGATAACTTCATCATCTTCACGGAAAGCCTTATCCAGCGCCGCTTCCAGATCATCCGGATGATTTACTTTCGACATTCCCACGCTGGATCCGCCGTTGTTGGGTTTAACAAAACAAGGAAAAGAAATGGTTCCGAGTATCTCCGAAGCCGGGTCATTCATCCTTTTAAAAAGATGAACCGATTTGGCAGTGGTCACCCCGTAAGATTCGACGACTTTTTTACAGAAAGCCTTGTTAAAAGTCAGTGCAGAAGTAGTTACATCGCACGAAGTATAGGGAATGTCCAGCATGTCAAGATAACCCGTGAGCAGACCGTTTTCGCCCGGCGTGCCATGAATGGCATTGAAAACCACGTCAAACCTGATCTTAAGTCCATCCATTGTAATTGAAAAATCATTTTTATCAACCGGAATGCTGATCCCGTCATGAATACAATTCCATTCATCTTTTTTGATTCCGATAAGAAAAGGATTGAACCTGGTACGGTCCAGATGCTGGAAGACCTGCTGTCCGCTTCCGATGGAAACCTCATATTCACCGGAATCTCCGCCGGCCACGATTGCAACGTTAAGCATGAATTTTCGATTTGTACAAAAATAAGACAAAAACCGCATGCCTTGCCCAAAATTGCAAATTTGCGTATGTTTGTGAACTCGTACAATAATTAAACCTCAAA
>JBLNAN010000315.1:0-3987 GCA_050259355.1 Syntrophothermus sp.
ACTGCTGGCAGAAGGAATGTTCCAGTATCTGCAGATCGCCATGGCTTTCGCGGCGGTGCTGGGACACGTTTTCCCGGTTTTTGCCGGATTCAGGGGCGGAAAAGGGGTGGGTACCCTGGCGGGTGCAGCCATTGCCCTCTATCCCCTTGCACTGCTCATCGTTCTGGGCCTGTTCATCCTCATCCTCGTTACAACACGGTATGTTTCCTTATCTTCTATAACCTGTGGAATATCCTTCCCCTTCATCGTGGTGTTCATAACGGGGGAAAATCACCCCGGACTGGTCATCCTATCCATCATTATTGCCATCTTCCTGCCGTTCACCCACATCAAAAACATCCGCAGGCTGCTTCAGGGAACCGAAAACAAATTCGATTTTTCAAGAAAAAATAAAACCATGGCGACCAAACAGCAAACGGAAACTGATGTTGAAAATAATTAATTATATTTGAACAAAAATTTGCAGTACCTTTTTGCTTTCTTAATCATTTGTATTTCAATATAAAAAAGTTCTCGTATGAAGTTCATCGTTTCCAGTTCCCTGCTGCTGAAAAACCTGCAGGCAATTTTAGGGGTTATCAATTCCAGCAATACGCTGCCTATTCTCGATGATTTTCTCTTCGAACTAACAGAAGAAGAACTGACCATCACCTCGTCGGACCTTGAAACGACGATGAGTGTCACCATGAAACCTGACAAGGCACTGGAACCCGGCAGTGTGGCCATTCCAGCGAAAATCCTCACGGATACACTTAAAACCTTCGCCGATATTCCTGTATCTTTCTCGATCAATGAAGAAAATCAGGCGATAGAAATTTCAGCGGGTGACGGAAAATATAAATTATCAGGTCACCGAAGCGACGAATACCCCAGAACCCCCGCCCTCGACAACACGACTTCTATTGAACTTACCTCCTCGATCCTTGCCCAGGCCATTAACAAAACCTTGTTTGCAACGGGAAATGATGAACTGAGGGTGGTATTGTCGGGCGTATTCTGTGAGCTTTCGCCGGAAGATGTTTCTTTCGTTGCCACCGATGCCCACAAGCTGGTATGGTACAAGAGAAGGGATGCAAAATCAACAGATTCTGCTAATTTTATTCTTCCCAAAAAACCTTTAAACCTCCTGAAAAATATTCTCTCCGCCCAGGAATTTCCAGTCAAGATAGAATATAACCGGACCAATGCATTCTTCTCCTTTAATAATTTTCAACTGATCTGCCGCCTGATTGATGGTAAATACCCCAATTACGAAGCAGTGATCCCGACCGAGAATCCCAACAAGCTGGTGATTGACCGTAACTCACTTCTTACCACCATTCGTCGTGTTGCAATTTTTGCAAACCAGTCAACACACCAGGTAAGATTTAAAATTTCTGGGAAGGAACTGGTACTTTCAGCGGAAGACCTGGACTTTTCAAAAGAATCCAAAGACCGGCTTACCTGCGACTATGAAGGTTCAGATATTGAAATTGGATTTAATTCAAAGTTTCTGATTGAAATGCTGAATAATATTGATACTGATGAGGTTCAGCTGGTGATGTCGGCTCCCAACCGTGCCGGGATCCTGACTCCTGTTAACAATGAAAATAAAGACGAGGATATCCTGATGCTGGTTATGCCCGTCATGCTGAACAAGTAAAAAAAAAGCCCCGCTGTCGGGCGGGGCAAGCTTCAATGCTTTGTAAAAGATTTTTCTTAATCCTTTTTTACATTAATCGCTTTTTTTCCTCTTTTGTCTTCAGTGATCTCAAAAGATACTGCATCGTTGTCTCTTACCCTGTCGGTGAGACCACTTACATGAACGAAAATATCCTCGTGAGTGTCATCGTCAACGATGAATCCGAATCCTTTTCTTTCATTAAAAAATTTAACTTTACCTGTTGACATAAATTAAAGAATTAAAATTAACGGGCGAATATACGACATAATTTTACTTTACAAAATATAATATTCAAATATTCTTTTATAGAATAGAAAAATCTGTTTTCTTACATTTACAAAAAAGTTATAAAATGAAAGAACTATCGCTCACGCTCGAGGGTTTGGACAACATGTTTCCTGAAGATTTCACCCAGGAGCAGATAGCCAAAGCCAAAACATTATTTTTCAAAAAACTTTCTGAACAGGCTCATTGTTTTTATTCAGGAAAGATTCAAACGGTTCCCAAAGCTTCTGTCAAGGGCTTCAACTGGTTTAACGTGTGGTATACACCCGGTGTTTCAAAAGTCTCCACCAAGATCAGGGATGATAACAATTGTTCATTCGAACTCTCCAACAGGGGGAATCTCGTAGCCGTGGTCAGTGATTCCACGAGAGTTTTGGGCGATGGAGATTGTACTCCCCCGGGCGGACTGGGGGTTATGGAAGGAAAGGCTTTTCTGATGAAATATCTGGGCGGTGTTGATGCGGTTGCCCTCTGTATCGACAGCCGTGATGAGAACGGCAAGAATGATCCCGATAAGATCATACAATTTGTAAAGATGTGTCAGCATAGTTTTGGTGCTGTAAACCTGGAAGACATTTCGCAGCCAAACTGTTTCAAAGTTCTCGATGTATTGCGGGAAGAATGTGACATTCCGGTATGGCATGATGATGCACAGGGAACCGCTTGTGTAACGCTTGCCGGGGTGATCAATGCTTTAAAACTGGCAGGCAAGAAAATTCAGGATGTGAAAATCGTTTTACACGGGGCCGGTGCTTCCAATACAACCATCGCCCGGTTATTGATTACCGACGGTGCAGATCCTGCCAAAATCATTCTCTTCGATACCAGGGGATCTCTCCATGCTGAACGTTTCGATATCAGGGATGACAAGCGCTTTTACAGGAAATGGGAATTGTGCGAAACTACCAATCCGGGGAAAGTACTCACCATGGATGAGGCCATGAAAGGTGCGGATGTACTGGTCAGTCTTTCAACGCCGGGACCAGATGTGATCCGGAGAAACTGGGTGCAGAGCATGGCCGAGAAGTCCATTGTTTTTGTTTGTGCCAATCCGGTTCCCGAAATTTATCCTTATGCCGCTAAAGAAGCGGGTGCCTTTATAGTTGCTACCGGTCGCGGAGATTTCCCCAACCAGGTAAATAATTCCATTGGTTTCCCAGGGATTCTTAAAGGAGCACTGATGGTCAGGGCAAAAAAAATCACTGATAACATGGCCATTGCCGCAGCGCATTCGCTTGCTGATTATGCCGAAAGAAGAGGGATCACACCCGATAATATTGTACCCAACATGGAAGAAGCTTCCGTTTTTCCGCATGAATCAGCCGATGTTGCAATGCAGGCCATCAAAGATGGTGTAGCCCGTGTGACCATGACACGCGACGAAGCTTTTGAGATCGCCGCCAGGGATATCGAATACGCAAGAGGACTGACAAAATCCCTTTCTGATAATGGTTTCATCAAGGATCCACCCATGGAGATGATTCAGGAATCATTGCAATGGGCCATTGATCAGATCAAATAATCCTGATCAGAACGAGTCAGGACTTCAGCAAAAATCTTACAAACAAAAAGAGGGTGTTCCAATAAGGTCCACCCTCTTTCATTAATGACATTTGTTCTCAGCCCACCGGGATCGTCATTTAATCTGGTTAATCGTAATTTTTCTGAACATCTTCCCTTTCTCTCCCGAAATTTCCAGCAGGTACGTTCCCCTTGCCGCGCCGGAAAGATCGATCTTCTTGCTGAGATTCCCGGATACAGGAACGTTTTTATCTTCATACACTTTTGCACCGGAAGCCGAGAAAATAGTAATGGATATTTCCGTCGGAACAGGAGATAAAAGCTTCAACGTGAAGATTCCATTGTTTGGATTGGGGAAGATCTCCACACCCATACCCGGAATTTCCGTCACGCCTGAACAATTTTTAAAGACAACTTTTACAGTATCCGTCGCCTGGCAGCCATTATGATCGGTGGCTACAACGCTTACGATTTTGGTGCCGATGCCGGTACCCGTTGAATCAATAACCACCATGGAT
>JBLNAN010000316.1:0-5980 GCA_050259355.1 Syntrophothermus sp.
GTAAGGTTGGTAAAGATCCCGCCGCAGAAAGTGAGACCGGCGATCCTGTTCTGGACCACCGCGTGTGAGCTTACTTCCATAAAGCAATGACTGCAGCCTTCCTCAACCATCCTGGCAAACATGCTGTTCAGCGTGATGGAATCGGGTGTGGTGTGGGTGGAAGGAATTTCCTTGCCATTGATCCGGTAGAGAATGGTAGAAACCAGACCGGTCTTGTAGCCAAGCGAAGTAAACAGCTCTTCCAGCAGGGTTGCAGTCGTTGTCTTTCCATTGGTACCTGTAACCCCGATCAGTTTCATCCTCGCGGAGGGATTTCCGTAGAAGTTCGATGCAACGATTCCCATCGCCCGGGTGCTGTCGGGAACCACGCAATAAGTGACCTCCTTTTCGAGGTTGCCGGGAAGTTCTTCACAAACGATGGCTGCTGCTCCCGCTTCGATGGCCTTTCCGATGAACACGTGGCCGTCGGACGCTGTTCCCCGCACGGCAAAGAAAAGACTGCCGGGCCGGACCGACCGTGAATCCTGGTGAAGGGATTTGATTACCAGGTCTGCAGATCCGTAAATGGCCCCGACTCCGGAATTGAATAATATGTCGCGGAGGTATTTCACGAGGCCAGGGTTTTGGTTGTCAGATCAAGAAAGACGTAGCTCCCGCGATTCACTGTTTTGCCAGCTTGAATGGATTGTCTGGAAACGGTTCCTTTACCATTCACCACCACGTGAAGTCCCATTTCTTCCAGCATGAATATGGCATCCTTTGCTCCCATTCCCATCACGTTGGGCATAACATGATCATTTACCGCTGCCGGTTCAAGTGCAACCGAGGTGCTGCTGATCACCGGGGAGGCCCACCGGGCCCCCGGGCTGACGGGATGTGCCGGGATTTTCAGCAGGCTATAGACTTGCTCAAGATCTTTCTGGGCTCCCTGGCTGGCTGTCGGAACAGGTGAATAATGTAGCGTATCCCGTTGGGGTGGATAGGCGATATCTTCCATGCCGGAAAAGATCCTGTCGGCAAGTTGTTTGAAAACCGGTGCAGCAACTGCACCGCCGTAATATTTTCCGCGAGAAGGCTGGTTTATGACCACGATGATGGAATACTTGGGGTTGTTGGCCGGAAAATACCCCACGAAGGATCCTTTGTATTTGATGTTGTTGGTGCCCTGCTGGTATCCCTTGTTGTTCTGGGCGATCTGCGCGGTTCCCGTCTTGCCGGCAACCAGGTAAAGCGGGTTTTTCAGGGCCGTGGCGGTACCATGATCCACTACTCCCTCGAGCAGCGCCCTGGCCTGCAGAATGGTATTTGGTGAACAGATTTTAGGGTTGATCACCACCGGCGGGAAAGTTTGTACCGGTACCCCGTTCTTTCGAATTTCTTTTACCAGAAGCGGTTTTACCATCACCCCATTATTCGCAACAGCATTATAAAGGGTAAGGATCTGGAGCGGGGATAATGCCACTTCATATCCGATGGACATCCAGGGGAGCGAGACAGCCGACCACCATTTGCTCGAGGTACTTTTGATATAAGGCTTCGCCTCCCCCGAGATCTGCAGGTTGAGGGGCTTGTTCAGCGACATGCGGTACAACCCGTCGATGTATTTCTGGGGTTCACTGGCGTAGCTGGAATAAATGATCCGGGAAGTTCCGACATTGGATGATTTTTCAAATACCTGCCTTGCTGTAATCGTACCCCCGATTCGGTGGGCATCTTTCATTACCCTGCCGGAATAGCTGATCTCCCCGCTTCCAAGGCTCACCGGCTGATCGAGGGTGATTTTTCCGTCCTCCAGCGCCACCAGGAAGGAGGCGAGTTTGAAAGTAGAACCCGGCTCCGTGGCTTCACCAATCGCGTAATTGAAAATTTCGTCGTAACCGCCCCCGGGTTTCTTGCCGAGGTTGGCGATAGCCTTGATATATCCTGTTTTTACCTCCATTACGATAACGCAACCGTGATCAGCACTGTCGGCGATGAGTTCATTTCTGAGCGCCTGCTGGGCAAGATCCTGAAGGTTTACATTCAGCGTGGTGATGATGTCCTGCCCGTTCTGCGGTTCCACCTGGTTATCCATCTCCACCGGGATCCACGCGCTGTTTCCGATACGACGTTCAAGCCGCTGGCCATTGCTGCCCTGCAGATTATTGCTGAAGGCACCTTCAAGCCCCACAAATATTTTATTCGGTGCCGATTCACTTTCATAGCCAATGGTTCTTTTCGCAAGATCCTTGTATGGCAATTCCCGGCGGTAGCTGGATTCCACGATCATGCCACCCTTGTATTTGCCAAGGCGGAAGATGGGAAACCGGCGCATTTCCCTGAGCTGGGGATACAGTACATCCCGCTTGATCAGCAGGTAACGATCGCCGTTTCGCCTGGCTTCCCAGAGGATCGTCTTGTATTCCGATACCCTTTTATCCCTGAATAAATTGGCAAGACACCAGGCCAGTGAATCTACATTTTGTTCGAAAAACTCTGTAGAAATATTTTCTGAATTAACATCCATCCGGATATCAAAAATGGGAATGGATGTAGCGAGTAAGGTGCCATCGTCGGCACAAACATCCCCCCGGATGGCCTCGATTTCCGTCACCCGCATCTCTTGTTTCTGGGCTTTCTTCAACAGCTCCGTTCCTTCCAGCCATTGTATCATGAAGGCCTTTACGATGATGGCAACCGCGAACACCAGTACACCAATGTATACAAAAGAGATCCTGAAAACGATATCTTTCTTGATGTCTTTCATGGTCTCGAGGCGGTTGTGTCAAGGGTTTCACCGCGGGCTGTCATTCTCGCGGAATAAAATATCTTGTATGGAGGAGTGGTTGTTTCATTCAAACCCAGTGGTACTGCTCTTTTTACAATCTCCGAATACCTGCCGTTGAACATGAATTGTGACTTTGCCGTGATATATTGAAATCGCAGTTCCTTCAGTTCGGTCTTGGTCCGCTCGATGGCTTTGAAATCTTTTTCAGCATAATAAGTGTTGCCGATGTACACCAGTGCAAGGATGGCGATGTAGATGAGAAATGCCAGGTTGTTGACAACATATCCTCTGCCAAGGTAATCGCCGCCGAGCAGATCGTGCAACGATTTCGACATGCGGCTGTTTTTCTTAACCGGCTGAATTTCACTATCGTGGATAATATTTCCTTCTTCGTCGTTCATCTCAGATTTTCTCCGCGATTCGTAATTTTGCACTGCGTGCCCGGTTGTTCCCGGCTGTTTCCTCTTCACCGGGTACGATGGCTTTTCTGGTCACCAGCCGGAAAGGGACCAGCGGGTTACCATAAAAATCCTTGCTGATCTCTCCCTCAAAATTGCCTGATCTGAAATAATTCTTTACCAGTTTGTCTTCCAGTGAATGATAAGAGATCACCACGAAGCGTCCTCCCGGTTTTAACAGGTCCTTTCCCTGGATCAGAAGCTCCCGCAGCGCATCCATCTCCTCGTTCACCTCGATGCGCAATGCCTGGAAAACCTGCGCGAAAAACTTGTTTTCCTTACCTCTTGACGCCAAATGTTCTGTCACTTCCTTCAAACGGGCGGTCGTTTTTATCGGCTGTTCTTTCACGGCCGTGACGATGGTTCTGGCGATTTTTGCTGCATTGGGAAGCTCGCCATAGGTTCTGAAGAGCGATGTTAGCTTTTCTTCATCACCGGAATTGATCAGATCGGCAGCCGTGAGTTTTTTCCGCTTGTCCATCCGCATGTCAAGATCCCCTTCGAAACGGGTGGAAAAACCTCGTTCGGCTACATCAAACTGGTGTGACGAAACGCCAAGATCTGCCAGGATCCCATCCACGGGAACAGCCTTGTAGAGCCGTAAAAAATTCCGCATGTATTTGAAATTCTGGTTGATCATGATCAGTCTATCGTCTTCGCTTTTATTTTTAATCGCTTCCTCGTCCTGATCGAAAGCATATAATTTCCCGTTTTCATCCAGTTGCCGCAGTATTTCACGGGCATGACCCCCTCCGCCAAAGGTAACATCCACGTAGAGGCCGCCGGGTTTGATGGCGAGTCCGCTGACACTTTCCTGAAGCAGAACGCTTTTATGAAATTCCATCCGGGTAGCTGGTTTTAGGTGGATCTCCCATTACTTTTTCCGCGAGTCTTGCATAATCCTCGGCAGAAATATCAAGATGTCGTTCATATTCTTCTTTCGACCAGATTTCTATCCGGTTGGAAAAGGCCGTAAGAATCACGTCCTTATCGATCTTGGCGTATTCAAGAAGTGATTTTGGCAAAAGGATGCGGTTGCTGCCATCCAGTGCCAGTTCCGTAGCGCCGCGATAGAAATTCCTGAGAAAAACCCGATTTTCCTGATTGTAAAGATTCAAATGATTCACCCGCTCACTCTCGGTCTTCCACTCATTCATCGGAAACAGGTTCAGACAACCTTCAAAACCGCGGTTGACCATGAAATGATCCTGTGCTTCCGGTGAAATTTGCTTTTTTAACCCCATGGGAAGTATAATCCGGCCTTTATCGTCGATTCTGCATTCGAATTCTCCGTGTAAACTGGTCATACCTGGGGTTAGATTTTTACGTGGTAAAGATACACGCTTCCCCACAATTCCCCACTGGTCCCCACCAAAAAAACCTGCAATTGTTAATAACTTTTCCTGTGAAAAAATTAACACATTGAAAATCAATGATGATCAAAATTGAAATTAACAGGAAAACCAAAGAAAAAACCGGCTTAATGTTGTATCAGAACCTTGTAAATGAGGGGTTTGATGTCCGTTTGAGAGGAAAGTGGGGAGAGGATCAGCACGTAAAGTCCGGCAGACAGACCGGATACAGAAATGGATTGATTACCAGTTAATTGACAAAATTGAACCTGCCGCCCTTGCAGGTCTATGAAGCTAACCGTATAGCGGCCGGCAGTGGTCGCGCGGATATTCACGAATTGGTCGGCAGGATTCGGGGAGATTGTATAAAAAGCACTGGAGGAGGATGAATGACCTGCTACACCCGTTATGACTTTGGGTGCCGCGCCATAACTGCAATAATTCATTCCTCCGCTGAAATTTCCATACACCAGATCAAAATAATTACCTCCGGATAAATTTGCAATAGCAGGCGAAGACTGCATTCCCCGTGTCAGTTCAATGCTTTCGCCATTGATGATCCGGCCCAGGGTGTCGCTTTCCCCGAAAGGATCTCCAAGATGACCATCTATCCCTGAATAAAAATGAATTTTTCCTTCTTCAGCGCCCGCGAGCAACCCGGTTGTTCCATCCGGAAACCTGAAAAAACAAGGGGTACTGTAACCGTCGTAGGATAAGGCGTAGTTGGTCACATTTATTTTTCCAAGACTGTCGGTCACCAGCGTAAAAGCAGGATTGCCCGACGATCCGGTATTTCTGTAATAGTTGAGATTTCCTGCTTTTTCTCCAATAATCAGGTCCTGGAGCCCGTCTTTATCAAGATCAAAAGGTTGTGGAGCTGAATATTCCCCGACATCAATATTTTTGAAATTCAATACGGGCCTCTCAAAGGAAGGAGGTCCTTCCGGAAGACTATTATTTTTAAGAAAGATGACAGTACCGTCCTCCCTGCCCGCGATCAGGTCAGGTCTGGCGTCACCATCAAGATCGCCAAAGGCGGGAAAGAGACCGGTGGCTTTCAGTTGTGAAAGTGATGCAAAATCATCGGTGATCAGTGAGAATTCCGGATGAGCAGAATCTCCCGTATTCCTGAACCAGGCGATTTTTGAAATAAAGGAGGAATGCAATATTCCATTTTCATACCAGGATGAATCATAATAGCCGTAATTTCCCGCCAGGAGGTCGGTCAACCCGTCACCGTCAACATCCGCGAACAGGGGGTGGGCCGCTGAACCCAGATCAATCATTCCATCCTGAAAAAAACGGTCTTTTTTAAAGGTGAATACCGGGTTTTCATTACTTCCTTCATTCCTGTAGAACCAGCAGCTACGGAAGTTTTCCGCTTTCATTGACGGATCGAAGGG
>JBLNAN010000317.1:0-4958 GCA_050259355.1 Syntrophothermus sp.
AACCAGGATCAATAAAACCAGGGGAAAAACGATCCACCTGTATCTTTTCTTGATATATAAGTACCTGAATTTCTGCATCCTCAAGAAATTTTCCTGTATCTTAAAACTGCTATTGTTATGATTATCAAGGCATATCCCATCAGCGCCCAAAGTGATTCTCTGATATCGTAAAGGGTTGATCCTTTCAGCATTACCATTCGCATTACCAGGATAAAATAAGCCAGTGGATTGATCCTGTTCAGTTGTTGCGCCCAGTCGGGCATACTTTCAACCGAAGTAAACAGGCCACTCATCAGGATGAAAATCACCAGGAAAAAGAACGACACCATCATGGCCTGTTGTTGTGTATTGGTCATGGTAGAAATCAGCAATCCGAAACCTAAGATAACAAAAATATATACAGAAGCCGCTAAAAAAATCACCCACAGGGAGCCGACAATGGGTATGGCAAACAACAATTTCCCTACAGTCAGGCCGAAAGCCAGCTCGAAAAGCGCCAGTATCCAAAAAGGCAAAAGCTTTCCGGCAATGAACTGAAGTTTCCTTACCGGGGTCACATTTATCTGTTCTATGGTACCGATTTCTTTTTCCCGCACAATGTTCATTCCCGACAACAACAAACTAATGATGGTGACCAGTAAAACCAGTATTCCCGGAACCATATAGGTTTTATAATCCAGCTTGGGATTGTACCAGAAACTGCTCCTGATCTCTATCACCTCGAGAGCCGGAAGAGGCTGCATGGACGTTGTCAGCCATTCCGACAACACGTTGCGGTTATAATCCATGATGATCATGGTTGTATAGGCATTGACCAAACCGGCAGAGGTACCATTGATGGCATCAATCACCAGCTGGATTTTACTTTTTTCCTCGGTAACCAGCCGCTTTTCAAAACCCCGCGGAATGTTCAGTATGATATCCACATTTCCTTTCTGCATTTCGTCCTGGGCAGCTTTCATGGAAAAGGTGGATTTGGTGACCTTGAAAAAGGGTGAACCCTGGAACTTGGCTGTCATCGCCCTGGAAGAAGCGGAAAGATCCAGGTCTACCACGGCCATCCGTATGTTCTTCATTTCAAAAGTGGCTGCATTGACCAGGATGATCAGCTGAATGATCGGTACCACGAAGATGATCGGCAGCATCGATTTGTTGCGAAATACCTGGATGAACTCCTTTTGTATGATGAACATAACCGTTTTCATGATTTTTCCAGCCGGATATTGAATTTTCGGATACTGATCATGATGAAAAGAAGGATGAATCCCGCCAGGATCAGTGTTTCTTTCCAGAGATAGGTGATATCGTTTCCCTTGAGCATGATGCCTTTGATGATCGTGATATAATACTTGGGCGGCATCAGGTGACACAGTACCTGCAGGATGACGGGCATGTTTTCAACAGGAAAGATAAATCCCGATAAAAGAATGGTTGGCAGCATGAGCGCCACCAGTGAAAGCATCATGGCGACCTGCTGACTGCTGGTGATGCAGGAGATAAGTATTCCCAGCGACAGGGCCATCACGATGTACAGGAAACTTTCGGCCAGCAGAAGCAGGTAGCTTCCCAGCACGGGTACGCCGAAAACAAATTTTCCGATGAGTATGATGATCACGGCGTCGACGAAAGCAAGAAAAACATAAGGAATTACTTTTCCGATAATGATCTGGATGGGACGAAGCGGTGAAACCAGCAGAAGTTCCATGGTCCCCAGTTCCTTTTCCCTTGTGATGGAAAGGGAGGTCATGAGGGCAGAAATGAGCATCAGCAGCATGGCCATGATCCCGGGAACAAACATGAAAACGCCCTTCAATTCTGCATTGTACTGCATCCGTACTTCCGGTGCAATCTGGTAGCCGGTTTTGCTGAGATTATTGGCAATCAGGTAGTTGTTTATGATACCCGTGGCATAATTGACCAGGATGTTTGCCGTATTGGGATCAGAGGCGTCACCCAGAATTTGCATATTGGCCTTTCCCGAGCGGGTAAGTTTTCCGGCAAAATCAGGTTCAAAAACGATGACCAGCTTGGTTTTTCCCTGGCGGAAAGTATTTTCTATCTGATTATAGCTGGTGAGATTATCCTGCAGGATAAAATACCCCGATGAAAGAATTTTGTCGCTCAGCCGGCGGGTAACTTCGTCTTTCGACTGATCATAAATGGAAATTCTGGCGTTGCGGATCTCGTTGGTGATCACATACCCGAAAAGCATCAGCTGCGCCGCGGGCATTCCAAACAGGATCAGCAGGGTACGGCGGTCCCTGAAGATATGGTAGAATTCCTTGATCACGAAGCCGATGAATCTTTTCATTTTGCTGTTTTGCTTTTATACCATGAAATGAAAAACCTCCGTGCCGAAAGCAGCAACGGGATTCCCATTCCAAGATAAAAGGTGAAAAGGTAATCGGGATTAACTATTCTGAACTTCCTGAGCGTGATGCCTGCAGTGATCATGACCGCCATCAGGATATAGCTCCGGAAATTGAAAAAGGAGAAGAAACAGGGATTGTCAACCGGGATCAGTTGGATCCTGTTGATGTGTTTCCCGGAGATCTTCATAAAAAGAAAGACATAAAACACTGCACCGATGATCCCGCCGGCCATCAATTCGAGCAACACCCCGCTGTTCTTAACCAGAATTCCGGTCAAACCGCGCGCAATGAGGATTCCCCCGGCAAGGGTCCAGGCACAACCGGCCACGAAAAGCAGCGCTCTTTTCGAAACCGATGGCTTTATTTTTTCCAGAAAACTCATTCAGCCACTTTTGTCCTTGCCAGTTGCAAAAAAACCTCGTTCATACTTGCCGCCCCTGATTTTCTTTTCAATTCTTCCGGGGTATCCAGTGCAACAATTTTACCATCCACCATGATGGAAACCCGGTCACAATATTCGGCTTCGTCCATGTAATGCGTGGTGACGAAAACCGTAATCCCCTGCTGGGCCGCTTCCCTGATCTGCTGCCAGAATTGCCTGCGGGTGATGGGATCAACGCCGCCGGTGGGTTCATCCAGAAAAACGATAACCGGGTCATGGATGATGGCCACCGAAAAGGCCAGCTTCTGTTTCCAGCCCAATGGCAGCTCCCCGATCAGCTTATCCCTGGCATTCTCCAGTTCCAGGCGTTGAATCAGACGATCAGCCCTGAGCTTGATCTCTTTCCGCGACAGCCCGTAGATCCCGGCATAAAATCGGATATTTTCATAAACCGTCAGATCCTCGTACAAGGAGAACTTCTGGCTCATGTATCCAATGCTTTGCTTGATTTTGTTCCGCTGGGTGTAAATGTCATAACCGGCCACTTTCAGCGTTCCCGAAGTAGGATACGACAGTCCGCAAAGGATCCGGATGGCGGTGGTTTTCCCTGCCCCGTTGGCACCCAGGAATCCGAAAATCTCTCCCTTCTTCACCTCGAAGTTAAGATGATCATTGGCAGTGAAATCACCGAATTTTTTCACCAGGTCCCTGACGAAGATCATATCCTCTGCACCGTTGTTGCCTTCCGTCTTCATTTTTCCGTCATCAGCTGGATAAAACAATCCTCGATATCTGCATTCGTCTTCTCAATCCGTATGCCTTTATATCCTTTGTTTTCAAGGAAGGAAGTAATCTCCCGGGAAGGATCTTTTCCTTTCTCTACGGAAACGTGAACTGTCTGGCCAAATGCATTGGCACTCCTCACCCCGTGAATCTCCCGCAGATCACCTATCAGACTGTGCTGCCGGTCAGCCCTGACCAAATAGAGATCATAGGGAAACATCGCGGTAATCGCATCGGGAGTATCAATGGCCATGATCTCCCCGTCCTGGATCAGGGCAATGCGGTTACAAAGCTTTGCTTCGTCCATGTAAGGTGTTGAAACGAGGATGGTGATACCTCCCTCGCGCAGGCGGCGCAGCATCTCCCAGAACTCCACGCGGGAAACGGCATCCACACCCGTGGTGGGCTCATCCAGGAAAAGCACTACCGGCTTGTGAATCAGCGCACAGGAAAGAGCCAGTTTTTGCTTCATCCCGCCTGAAAGATTCCCTGCCTTGCGTTTTTTGAAAGGCTCAATCTGCTGGTAAATATCCTTGATCAGATCGTAATTTTCCTGAATAGTGGTCCCAAAAATCGTGGCATAAAACTGAAGATTTTCTTCGACGGTCAGATCCATATACAAAGAGAACCTGCCAGGCATGTAGCCCACCATCTTCCGGATCTTCCTGAAATCCTTTACCACGTCCCATCCCTCTACCGTGGCGGTCCCGCTGTCGGGAACGAGCAACGTGGTCAGTATCCTGAAAAGAGTAGTTTTTCCGGCACCGTCCGGACCAATGAATCCAAACAGTTCCCCTTTCTCAATCGAGAGGGAAACATCTTTCAGTGCGGTCACATTCCCGTACGTTTTCGTGATGTTGCTGATGTCAATCGAACCCACGGCTATGGATTAGAGGACCGTCCGGGTCCAGTAGGTTGTTCTTCCCAGCAATGAGACCCCGATGTATCCCCTGATTTTGAGTTTGTTCGGCGATTCCATCTGGATATAACAGCTATAGGTTTTCCCGTTTTTCGGATCATAAATCGTTCCGTCTTCCCACTGGTCGTCACCGTCGAAAGTGAAATTTTTCAATACCACCAGGTTTATGAGCGGCTTGTTTTTCAATTTGGCATCCGGATTAAGGTTGTCGGTCCTGGGCTTGCCGGTGCTTTTGTCAACAGGTTCCTTCAGCCAGACGATTTTGGCAAAATATTTAGAACCTTCCTTGTAAAGCTGGAGTTTGCTGGTCATTTCCTCGTTGAACCATATCCCGGTGATGGCATCCGGTTTCTGGTGCTGTGCGAAAAGATGAGATGTGAATAAGAAAGAAAAGGCTATCAAAAATGTCAATGAGATTTTTTTCTGCATGGCATAGGGCTTTAAAAGTAATTATTGATTGAGAAGCCGGATTTCGCCCGGCATTCCGATCTTCAGTAAATTG
>JBLNAN010000318.1:0-3045 GCA_050259355.1 Syntrophothermus sp.
TGAATAAATTCCTGATCGATAATGCATCATCAAAAAAGGAAGTCGTTATCGATCCTTCCATCTTCACCGTAAGGAACAATGAAGATCATCTCCGATCCCTGCTGGAGAATAATATTGAAGCAGTCAGGAAGCTGAAAAGATGTACCGCGTGTTTATTGCCGGAGACTTTTCCCAACATTGTTTTTGAGGCCAACGGCGTTTGCAATTACTGCAGAAACTACAAGAAAAAAGGAGTACGCAACAACCTTGATGAACTTGCAAAACTTGTAGAACCTTACCGGAAAGCCAACGGCAAGGCCGATTGCATTGTTCCCTTCAGCGGCGGAAGAGACAGCACCTATTCGTTGCACATCATCAAAAAAGAACTGGGCCTCAATCCCATCGCCTTCACCTATGACTGGGGGATGGTAACCGATCTGGCGAGACGCAACATAGCAAGAGTTTGCGGAAAACTGGGCGTTGAAAACATTATCGTGTCGGCCGACATACGCTGGAAGAGAGAGAATATCCGTAAAAACATCCTGGCCTGGCTGAAACAACCGGCCCTCGGCATGATCCCGCTGTTCATGGCAGGAGACAAATTCTTTTTTTACTACTGCAACCAGGTCAAGAAACAAACCGGAATAGATCTGAACATCTGGGGCACCAATTATTATGAAAATACCGAATTTAAAACCGGTTTCGCGGGATTACGTCCCGTTGCGGATAAAAAGACCATCTATTCCTTGTCGGGCCTCAACAAGCTGAAGCTTTTCGGTTTTATCGGATACAATATCGTGCAAAGCCCGGGGTATCTCAACCAGTCGGTTTTTGACAGCCTTGGATCCTTTGCCGCCCGGTATATTTCAAAAAAGAAGGACTATTATCATCTTTTTGATTATTACCAGTGGGATGAACAGGAAATAAACCGGCTGATCACGCATGAATACGAATGGGAAAAGGCCATTGATACCCGTTCCACCTGGCGCATCGGCGATGGTACCGCCAGCTTCTACAACTATATCTATTATACCGTCGCCGGATTCTCGGAGTACGACACGTTCCGCAGCAACCAGATCCGGGAAGGGGCACTGGACTGGGAAACGGCATTGACCATGGTGGAAAAGGAAAATGTCCCCCGCTACGAAACCATCCGGTGGTACCTGGAAATATTGCAACTTGATTTTGAACAAGTTATCAAAACCATCAATAAAATTCCCAAATTGTACCCTGCATGACAAGGATTCTGATTGGTGAAATATCCAGTTATAAAGCTATTGTCATCTGTCATTTTCTAAAAAGAGTATACCCGGGGGTCACTATCCTCTCCTATGATTACCATTCGGGGACAAAGATTTTCAGGACAAGATATTCGGATCAGCATGTTGTCATTCCCTTCGTCAACAATCTTCAGTATGCTGATGATTTATCCAGGCTTGTAAAAGATCATCACATTGATGTTTTTCTGCCTGTTCACAGCGATTATATCCAGGAGATCCTGGAACAGAAAGAAAAATTTGGCAATTCCCTTTCGTATCTCGGCGATTTCGGGCAATATCTTCAGCTGCACAATAAAAACAACCTGTACCGGCTTGCCACTTCCCTGAATATCAGCGTTCCGGTTCAGTATACTTCTCTGGATGATGCGGTTATCCCTTTTGTTTGCAAACCGGATAATAAATCTTCCGCCAAAGGGGTTTTTTATGTGCACGATGAGCAGGACCGGATTTCGGTAAAATCCAGGAACCCGGATTTGACGAATTATCTTTTTCAGGAATATATCACCGGAAAAGGATGCGGGTATTCGGTTTATGCTGAAAACGGGATAATCAGAATTGCGCATGGCCATTTACGACTGGCTGAATACCCGGTAACCGGGGGATCAAGCGTATACCGGCAGAATTACTTTCACCGGGATATGGCAGACACCGCGAAAAAAATACTTGAAAAAGTGCCCTGGACTGGTTTCGCTATGTTCGAATTCAAACTGACCCCCGACGGAAGACTCGTTCTGATCGAAGTAAATCCAAGAATATGGGGTTCCATCAACCAGGGATTGAAAAACAATATCAACTTTTTTGAGCAAATCATCGCCGGAAAGAAAAAAGCAATCCATCCGAAAAATTACAATACCTACCTTAGTCCCCAGGTCCTGTTGTCGTTCCTGGGTTATCTGAAAAAAGGCAACCTGCATCCGTTGATGGATTTTTGCAGAAATTTTTTGAGAAACCGTAAAGACATCGGGCTTTTTACTGATCCGCTGGGGTGGCTGAGTGTCATCATACGGTATTTTGGCAAAAACTGAGCAATGAAAGATTTAATTGTACTGGATTTTGACAAGACCCTGATTCCTTTTGACAGCTTCAGAAAATATCTTTTGATCTGGCTGAAGCACTTTCCTTTTTTTATTTCAGGACTGATTATTTCAAGAAAACTCCGTACACTTTCTCTGAAAGAAATGAAGGAATCGTTGATAATAAAAATCAGAAATCATAAAAATTTTAACAGGATCAACGTTTCATTTGCAAAATATTTAGTTGCCAAAATAAATTACAATCTTTTAGAAGAAATAAAAAAGAAAGGCGGACCCGATACCGTATTTCTGTTAATCAGTGCCTCTCCGGATGAATATATTTCTCTTCTTTCCGAAGATTTGGGATTTGTTGCAAAGGGAAGTTATTTTGATAAGGGATTCTATTTTCATCTTTATAAAAAGGAAAAAATAGAATTTTTAAAAAATAATTTTCCGCGGGATGAGTTTCATTATTTATATGCCATCTCCGACAGTGAAACCGACAGGGAGATGCTCGGGATGTTTCAGGATTATAGTTTGCTGGTTACATGAGAGATTTTTCAACTACCATCTATCGTGAATTTCTTACCGCGGCGGTAAAGGCCGGTTATCACTTTACCACGTTCAGAGATTATTTGAGCAGAGAAACCGAATTTCAGAAAATCATAATCCTCCGTCATGATGTGGATAAAAGTCCCATCCGATCCCTTCGCTTTGCCAAAATTCAGCATGCGCTGAAAATTAAAGGAACCTACTATTTCAGAATAACCCCC
>JBLNAN010000319.1:0-6473 GCA_050259355.1 Syntrophothermus sp.
TCTGGGATATCATGCGGAACGACAGTACACTTTTTATGCGGGAGGACCAGGTGGAAGCTGCCTGGAAAATACTTGCCCCGGTTATGGAAGTCTGGTCAAAAAAATCACCACAGGTATTTCCCAATTATGCAGCAGGAACCTGGGGACCAGAATGTGTCGAAAATATTCTCGAGCAGGAAAAACATGTTTGGAAGACACCTCAAACAGCCGAACAAATAAAAACCAAGATTTTAAAATGACAGTTACCATTACTGCCAATCACGAAAAATTAAGCCGGCAGGCAGCAGATATTTTTGTTCAGCAGGCCCAGCTGGCGGTCAGGGAAAAGGGGAGGTTCTGCGTGGCTCTCTCCGGCGGCGACACGCCTATCAGAACGTATGAATTGCTTTGCCAGGAACCCTGGGTCCGGTCCGTGCCGTGGAATGAAACCCATATCTTCTGGGGTGATGAACGCTGTGTTCCCTTCAACGATCCACGGCACAATGCGTTTATCGCAAAAAACGTTTTGTTGTCACATGTACCGGTGCCTGAAGTACAGATCCACCCGGTGATCTGCGTGGAAAACCCAACGGAAACAGCCCTGAAATATGAAAACCTTCTGAAGTCCTTTTTTCCTGCACATGATACCCTGTTCGATCTGATGTTCCTGGGAATCGGGAAGGATGGACACATTGCATCGCTTTTCCCCGGTACGCCCGTGCTCGAAGAAAGAGAACGATGGGTGACTGAAGTCGCCGTGCCGGGTCAGGCTTTCAACAGGATCACCGTGACCTACCCGGTAATTGAAAAATCAACCATGGTCCTTTTTCTTGTTTCAGGATACGACAAGGCAAATGTCATTGGAAGCGTGCTGGGAAAAGACAAGAAGAAGGGTGAACTGCCGGCTTCAAGAATCAGGCTGGACCATGGCGAATGTATATGGCTGCTGGATAAAACAGCCGGAAGTAAATTATTGAATTCAGAAAAATAAGCATGGAAAACCAAACCAAATTAACAACTGCCCAGATAGATCAATTATCGATAAACAGCATACGCTTTCTTTCGGTGGATGCCGTTGAGAAAGCCAACAGTGGTCATCCTGGCCTTCCATTGGATGCCGCTCCCATGGCCTATGTCCTTTGGACAAAATACCTCAGGCATAATCCTTCCGGCCCAACATGGTTTGACCGCGACCGTTTTATCCTCTCGGCCGGTCATGGGTCTATGCTGCTGTATAGTCTTCTTTACCTTACGGGGTATGATCTTCCACTTGAACAGATCAAGCATTTCAGGCAATGGGGAAGCATTACCCCCGGGCATCCGGAAAGAGCACTTACCCCGGGCGTGGAAGTCTCTACCGGTCCCCTTGGACAGGGTTTCGGTAACGGGGTGGGAATGGCCATTGCGGAAGCTCATCTTGCAGAAAGATATAACAGATCGGGTTTCGAAATCATCAACCATCGCACCTTCGGTATTGTCAGCGACGGTGACCTTATGGAGGGCGTGGCATCAGAAAGCGCATCCCTGGCCGGGCATCTCAGGCTGGGAAAGCTGATCTATCTGTATGATAACAACCACGTGACGTTATCTGCATCCACGCAGCTGGCTTTCACCGAGGATATCGGAAAAAGATTTGATGCCTATGGCTGGCAGGTGCTGATTGTAAAAGATGGCAATGACCTTGATGCCATAGCCGATGCCATTCAGATTGCCTGCAGGGAGACTGAAAAACCGAGTCTTATTATGGTAAGGACCCATTTGGGCTTTGGTTCGCCTAAAGTAGATACATTCGCGGCCCATGGTTCACCGCTTGGAACGGAGGATACGAGTGCAACCAAACGAAATCTTGATTGGCCGGCAGAGCCACTTTTCTTTGTTCCGGAAGAAATTCTGACAAGGTTTAGAAAAGCAATTGACAGGGGTACAGATCTTGAAAATGAGTGGAATACAAGATTTGCAGCCTATGAAAATCAATATCCCGAATTGGCCCGCGAACTGAAACAGATGATAAGTGGCGAGATTCCATTTGGCTGGGATGAAGAAATGCCGTTTTTCCAGCCTGATCAAAAGGGTATTTCTACCCGCGCCGCTTCAGGCAAGGTAATCAACAGCTTTGCACAAAAACTGCCTGCATTGATCGGTGGTTCCGCCGATCTGAATCCTTCAACACTCACCGAGATCAAGAATGCCGGCAATTTCTCACACCCGGCTTCGGCCGTCGGGGACCTCCAGGGTTCTTCATCGGGAGGTTTTAGCTACGCCGGCCGCAATATCCAGTTTGGCGTAAGAGAACATGCAATGGGCGCAATTACCAATGGTATCGCCGCACATGGCGGATTAATACCATTTTCGGCGACCTTCTTTACATTTTCCGATTATATGCGTCCCGCCATCCGCCTTGCCGCCCTGATGGAACTTCACACCCTGTTTGTTTTTACACACGACAGCATTGCATTGGGAGAGGATGGCCCTTCTCATCAACCTATTGAACATCTTGCAGGACTGAGAGCTATTCCGAATCTGGTGGTGGTCAGACCGGCGGATGCAAACGAAACCGCGGAGGCATGGCGATTTGCAGTTGTTTCCCGGTCTCATCCAACGGCTTTGATATTCTCACGGCAAAACCTTCCTGTTATCGACAGTAATAAATATGCCCCGGCTACAGGACTCGTCAGGGGCGGGTACATTCTCGCCGATGATCCTGAACCACAACTGATTCTCATTGCAACAGGTTCTGAAGTACATCTTGCCCTTGAAGCCCGTGAAATACTCATGAAAAACAATATTCCCCTGAGAGTGGTTTCAATGCCTTCGGTCGAGCTTTTTGAAATACAACCCCTTCAATACAGGAATGAAGTATTGCCTCCATCCATCACCCGGAGGATTACAATCGAGGCAGGTGCTACCTGGGGTTGGAGCAAATATGCCGGTGATCATGGCATCACCATCGGTATAGATCGTTTCGGAGCTTCTGCACCCGGGCCGGTTTTATTAAGAGAATTTGGTTTTACTTCTGAAAATATTGTGAACAAGGCACTGGAATTGATGAAAGGATAAGATATGGCTGAATCAGAAAAAGGAAAACGTTTCCCCAGAAATATAGGCATTGCGGCTGATCATGGCGGATTTGAATTGAAGAATCATTTTGTGAGGATGTTGCAGGAAAGCGGGTATGTAATAACAGATTTCGGTGCAAAAAACCTTAAAGAGGATGATGATTACCCCGATTATATCATTCCCCTGGCGCAGGCAGTGTCTGCTGGGAAAATCGACCGGGGAATTGCCATTTGCGGCAGCGGGGTAGGAGCCTGCGTGGTAGCCAACAAATTTTCCAACGTAAGGGCATCCCTGATTACAGAAACCTATTCGGCCCACCAGGGCGTGGAGCATGATGATATGAACGTGATCTGCATGGGAGGAAGGGTTACAGGCATTGCCCTGGCCGACGAGCTTGTAAGGGTGTTTTTAACAGCATCGTATAATGGTGCCGAACGGCACCAGCGAAGACTTAACAAAATTAAAGCGATAGAAAACAGTAATAAACAGTGACATGAGCAATCCATTATTGAAAGTAAAGCAAATGGGCCAGTCCATCTGGCTTGATTATATAAGCAGGGACATTCTTCAACACGGGAAAATTGAAAGGATGATCATTGAAGATGCACTATCAGGCATGACATCCAATCCTGCAATTTTTGAAAAAGCTATTGGTAGCAGTGATCTGTATGATGATGATATTCATTCCCTGGCCGATTCGGGTAAATCGCCCCAGGAGATTTATGAAACTATTGCCATTCAGGACGTACAGCATGCAGCCGATCTGTTCACCCTTGTTTACAATGAAACAAACGGATGGGATGGTTATGTAAGCCTTGAAGTAAATCCTCACCTGGCCATGGATGCCGTGGGAACTATTAAAGAAGCCCGTCGTCTCTGGGAACAGGTGAATCGTCAGAATATTTACATCAAAGTGCCGGGAACCCTGCCAGGTTTGATTGCCGTTGAAACATTGATCAGCGAGGGAATCAACGTTAACATCACCTTGTTATTCGGATTAAAGCGATACAGGGAATTTACGAAGGCCTATATCCGCGGGATTGAGAAATTGCTGAATACCGGAAAACCGGTGGAAAATATATCCTCGGTCGCAAGTTTCTTCGTGAGCCGCATGGATACCCTGGTAGATCCGAAAATTCAGGAGTTTGTTGGCGAAAACGGTGAACAGGCTCATTTCGGATCCGAAGGTTATGGTCAGACCGGGATTGCGAATGCCATCCTGGCACATGAGATTTTCAAAGAGGTATTTCATTCAGAACATTTCAAACATCTGAAATCCCGCGGGGCAAATGTGCAGCGGCTGCTCTGGGCCAGTACCAGTACCAAAAATCCTGATTTCCCGGATGTGAAATATATGGATGCCTTACTTATACCGGGAACCATCAACACGGTTCCGCCCGAAACACTGGATGCCTACAGAGACCATGGAAAAATAGAGGACCAGAAACTCTATGATCCCGTATGGGCCCAGAAAATAATCAATCAGCTCCCTGAAATGGGAATTGATATCAACCAGGTTACCGATGAACTGGAGAGGGAAGGCATTGAAAAATTTAATCAGCCATACGATAAAATGCTGAAATCCTTGCGTGAAAAGATGGCTGTTCTGCGATAACACGTTGAGGCGGGTTGCAAGCCCGCCTTTTTTATACGTCCTTGTGCGTATAATTATCCAGATCTGAATTTGCCGGACCGGTTATCACCTTTCCATCATAAGTGAACCGGCTGCCATGACACGGGCAGTCCCAGCTTTTTTCATCATTGTTCCACATGATCATGCATCGCATGTGCGTGCAGGAGGTCGAAACAATATGCAGGTGGTTTTCTTCATCCCTGTAAACACCGCATTTTTCTCCTTCGATTTTGATAATCGCAGCCTCCCCGGGTGAAATAGATGAAATTTCCCTGTTGTCCTTGTAAAACCATTTCTTCAGAACAGCCCGCAAATCATCCTTCAGGAGCTGGAAAAACATTCCGGTTTCTTTGATGGAAAATCTGGAAGGATTATAAATTTTCTCCCAGGGATTTTCCCGTCCCATGATCAGATCCCTGATCAGCATCCCTGCAATCGTGCAATGGGTCATCCCGTGTCCGGAATCTCCTGTTACAATATACATGTTGTCTTTGCCGAAAGGACTACGGCCAATATAGGCCATGCTGTCGGTAGGTTCCATCACCTGGCCCGACCAGCGATAAACAACTTTTTCTATGGGAAAACGGCGCTGAGTCCAGTCTTCAAGGATCGAATAGCGGTTTTCCTCCGGAACATCTTCTGTGCTTTTATCTGCAACCATGTGATCTTCACCCCCGCTGATCAGCAAATCATAGTGGTCATCATAGTTCTGAAGCCTTACATAATGATAGGGGGGATTGGAAGAACTGATTTCGTAGTTCCCCGTGTCCCACCACAGCGCTTTGGGAAGAGTGTCATTTTTGATGAATGCCCCGATTACATAAGTTCTGTATGGCAACTGGCGCATGGGAATATTCACTGTTTCAGTCACCGGTGGATTGGTGGCTATAACAATATGCCTTGCATGAACTTTATATCCGGTTTGAGAAGTTATTCCATTGTGATCAATTTCTGAAGCATGGGTATTGGTAAAAATTTTTCCCCCGTTTCTTACGATAACCTCGGCAAGCGCATTCAGGTATTTCATCGGGTGAAATTGTGCCTGGTTACTGAACTGAAGACATTTCCCCTCATCCGTGAGAAGATTGGGTACCCTGGGCAGTTCAACGACGTCCATTCCGGCTTCTTTTGCGGCTTTGAATTCTTTTTTCAGGTTCTTCTCATCATCCGTCGGGTGCAGGAAAAGATAGCCATTGACCCTGTAGAAGTCACAGCTTATCTTCTCTTTTTGAACGGTTTTTTCAATAAAATCTATTGCCGCTTTATGAGATTCAGCAATGATCCGGGTCTTCTCCTTTCCGAAATGATCCTGTAAAGTATAAAAGCGATCATCAAGCGCGGAGGCAAGATGTGCAGTTGTTCTCCCGGTTTCACCACTGCCGATACCCCCGTCTTCCACCACCACCACTTTCAATCCTTCCAGCACAAGGTTATAAGCTACGCTTAATCCTCCCAAACCGGCGCCTACAATGACCACATCGGCTTCTAAATTTTCTTTCAGTTCATCAAATACCGGGACGCTCGGAACACTTTCCAGCCAGTAGGAAATATTTTTTCCCGAGGTCATTTTGCCCGAAACATGGTTATATCCTTCTTTCATCTTCGTTAATTTTCACATAATTAAAGTTAATCAAAATAGTTTTGTTTAACAAAAAGCGATCGGCTATACCAGGAACAAAATCAAAAAAAGGTGTCCCGTAAAGAACACCTTCATGCTTAACCAAATCACCGTAAATTATTTTCAATAGATCACTTCTCTCATGAGCTTTGATCCGTAAATGGTTCTCATGTTTACCCGGCTGTC
>JBLNAN010000320.1:0-3875 GCA_050259355.1 Syntrophothermus sp.
GCGATGCCATTGGTGATGAGATAATTGAAAACAGCTTTTGCACGATTTTCGGAAAGTTTAAGGTTTGCAATGTCATTGCCAATATTATCCGTATGTCCCTGAATCTGGATGGCAATGTTCATGTTTTCTGAAAGCCACTGGATCAGCTGGTCAAGTACAACCTTGGACGCATCATTCAGTTCTGCCGAATTCACATCAAAATAAATGTCATTGATCCGGTAAGAAGTATTCAGCTGAATGGGCTTTAAATCCATATCTACTTTGGCGGGTGTTGAAAAAGTGCTGTCAGCCTTGGCAATATACCGTGATTCATAAACCGCTCCTTCCTTCTTCACCGTCATGATATAGTCATTGTTAAATGGTGCAACAGCAACATACTTTCCGGTCATGGTGTCGAGCGGGATCTCTGACACCTGCTTCGTTCCAAGGTTTTTCAGCTCAATATGTGCCTTTATGGGCTCAATGGAAGTTCCCGACCGTATGGTTCCCTTCAGAAAAAGTACTTTATCGGGTCGTGCCTCGGCATAAAGAGGAAAAGAATACAGGTCATATCCTCCTTTCCCGCGGTATTTGTTGGAGCTGAAATAACCCGTTTCACCGTCCGTGCTGACGAAGAAACCGACCTCGTTATCCGGCGAATTGATAGGATATCCCAAATTTTTAGGTTTGCTCCATTCACCCTTTTCATTTCTCCGGGAGAAGAAAATGTCATATCCGCCTAACCCCATCTGCCCGTCTGAAGAAAAATACAAGGTCTTTCCGTCAGGATGAAGAAAAGGAGCCTTTTCATTGCCAGCGGTATTGATCACCGGGCCGATATTTACAGAAGGTCCCCATGAACCATCGGGCTGCCGCTTTGAATAATAAATGTCATAGCCGCCAAACCCGCCGGCGCGGTCGCTTACAAAATACAACTCGTTTTCATCAGGGGAGATACTCGGCTGTGACTCCCACGAATCGGGCTTGTTCACATTGTTTCCAAGATTGCGGATAGGGGTCCATTCTTCATTCACAAATTCAGAATAAAAAATATCACAGTTGTTGTATCCGCCGGCTTTGTCGGGTTTGCAAACGGTATAGAAAAGGGTGTTGTTGTCAATGGAAACCGTCGCCCCGCCTTCATTGTCATTCTTGTTGAAAGGATCCGGCATTTCCTCGCCAGTTGAATAACTTCCATTGTCCTGCAACGTGCTGAACATGAATCTTTCCTTGGTTTTGGTAGTGGTCTGAAGAATCATATCCCGTTCCGGCCCCACCTTTTTCTCCCGGGTATAGAGTGCGATCTGGTTGTCGGGCGAGATGATGGGGAGATATTCATTATCCGGCGTGGAAACGCCTTCAACTACTTTAGGATCAAAAGGAACCGGGTGCTCGGTCATCTCAAGGTAAAATTTGGAATATTTAAGCAGACTTTCCGCGCGGTCATAATCCTTGTCAGACTTAACCTTATCCACATCCTGAAGAAAATGAGACAGAAATTTAACCGTCTCGGTATATTTTTCGGCACCATAACTGATCTCGCCAAGAAAGAGGTACACGTTATTATCGTAATCCGGGCAATAAGAGATAAGTTTCTGGAAATATTTTTCGGCTTCCCTGAAATTGGAATTGCTTTTCTTATAATTGATATACCCAAGCACGTAATAAGCTTCATAAAATGCAGGTTCCGCGTTGATGAGCGCCTTCATTTTCACAAGAGCATCCGAATAATATCCTTTTTTAAATGCCTGAAAGCCCTCGTCGTACATTTTCCGGAGTTTCTTGTCCTGGATCTTCTGGCAAGTGTCTGAAACGGTTGTAGTTTGCGGCTGTGAAAACCCTACTGATACCGTTATCAGCAGAAAGAGTATAATACAATGGAAAAATACCAGGCGACGCATGTATGCAATTTTTTCCAAATTTAGAATTTTTGAGGTTCTGTCTTTATCTTTATCTTTACGAACCTGATCTTATGAATGGAATAGGACGTGCAGTTGAAGATTATAAACGTAAAACGAAAATAAAATGAATAAATTTTTTACCTTTTTTTTCCTGGTATTTTTGACAGTATTCGGTTTCGGACAATCCGTGACGCCGGTGCCGAACAACAGCTTTGAAAACTGGAACACGTTTCCGGGTTATGAAGATCCCGTTGACTGGGATACGCCCAATCAGGAATTATCCTCCATACCATTTTTCGGAACCACGGTGGTCACCAAAAGTTCTGATCACCAGGGGGCAGGAAGCTATTCGGTTAAACTTGAATCCAAACATATTACGCTTCCGGCGATGGATGTTCCGGGATTTATTACCTGTGGCAAGCTTACGGTGGATATCACGAATTTGACCTATACCATCACGGGCGGGGCACCGGTGTATGATCAGCCCACGCATCTGAAAGGCTATTATAAATATATTCCAAAGGGTGGCGACTCCTGCGTGGTTGCCATCGGGCTTTTCAAGACAAATAACGGTGTGAGGGATACCATTGCCGGTGGATACTTTTCCACCAAGGATACTATTACCGACTGGACGCCCTTTTCTGCCTGGATTGATTATGACACGATCGTTCAGCCCGACAGCATGAATATTATCGCGCTTTCCACCGCGCAGGAGCTGGTCATTACCGCCGGTACCGCTCTATATCTCGATAACCTCTATCTGGATTATACCGTCGGTTTTAACGAAAAAGATCCCCGGGCAGGCGTGGATATCTATAATGACCGGGAAACGGATCGTTTGATGGTTTTCTTTGATTTTCCTGATGAACAGGATGTATCTCTGCATCTGTTTAACATGACTGGCCAGCAGGTGAGATATATGCCGGCCGAGAAAATCAGGCACGACCGGAGGGTCATCGGATACGATAATCTGCCAAAGGGAGTTTATATCCTTGAAGTGCTTCATTCGGGGAAAAAGTATACAAAGAAATTTTTTCTAAACTAAGATGACGGAAAACAGAACGGTTAAAACGGGAATAATCCAGATGTCGTGTACCGGCGACAAGGATGCCAACATCAGAAAAGCAACGGAACGCATCCGGCAGGCTGCTTCACAGGGAGCACAGATCATCTGTTTGCAGGAACTTTTTGCATCGCTTTATTTCTGTGATGTGGAAGATTATGAGAATTTCTCCCTTGCCGAGCCGGTTCCCGGCCCGACCACCCGGATCATGCAGGATCTTGCAGCCGAACTGAACGTGGTGATTGTTGCTTCCCTGTTTGAAAAAAGAACCCGCGGCATTTATCATAATACGGCAGCCGTGATTGATGCCGACGGTTCATATCTCGGGAAATACAGGAAAAACCATATTCCCGATGATCCCGGTTTTTACGAGAAGTTTTACTTTACACCCGGCGATACCGGTTATTCCGTTTTCCCGACAAGATATGGAACCATCGGGGTTTTGATTTGCTGGGACCAGTGGTATCCCGAGGCAGCCAGGATCACCAGCCTGATGGGCGCTGAAATCCTGTTCTACCCGACAGCCATCGGCTGGGCATCGCATCAACCGGAAGAAATGAATGTGCAACAGTACGACTCCTGGCAAACGATCCAGCGTAGTCATTCCGTGGCCAATGGCGTCTACGTGGTATCGGTCAACCGTTCCGGAACAGAGGGGGATCTTCGCTTCTGGGGAGGATCGTTCATCTCGGATCCTTATGGACAGGTTATTTACCAGGCACCCCACGACACGGAAGTAATCAGGGTGCAGGAACTCGATCTGGCAAAGATTGATGAAGTAAGGGTTCACTGGCCTTTCCTGCGCGACCGGCGTATCGACAATTACGGACCCATCATGAACCGTTTTATCGGGGACTAATCTGCATTATGAAACAAAACAATCATCAGGTTCCGGGAGAACTGGGTTATAGTTTCCCGGCTGAATGGGAGAA
>JBLNAN010000321.1:0-4210 GCA_050259355.1 Syntrophothermus sp.
AACAGCAGTAACGGAATTGTTTCAGCAGGTTATACTTCACTCCTCCTCTCTTCAAATTTGCCCAACGATTTTAATCTGAAGAAAGATTCTTCTGTAATGATCTTTTCGGAAAACCTGAATCACCAGAAAACTCCAGGTCTCGTGGATATCGAGATCCAGCGACTGAAGCAGCCGGAACAAATGGTGGTTTTAAGAAAATGGGATACCCCCATTAAAACGTATACCAGTACCGAAGACAGAATCCGAGAAAAATGGCCGGTTGAAAAAACGGTTCTTAATAAAACCATGGATACCGGTAAAGACTCTGTTCTTTATCTGAAAAAAGATATTCAGGATTTTGCCCCGGGGGTTTATAAAATGATCATGAAGGCAAAAGATCCTTTTGGAAAAGTCACAACTTCCACCAAAACTTTTCTGGTTTTTGATCCGGATGCAAAAGTATCACCCGTTAATGAAATGAATTGGTTTTATGAATTGTCAACCACGGCTGAGCCCGGCGAAAACGCGGAGTTCCTGCTGGGAACCCGTGAAAAGGACGTGAATGTACTGTACGAGATTCTGGTAAACGACAGTATCATTTCCCGGCAATGGATCAAACTGGACAATGAAATGAGGAAACTCAGCATTCCCGTGAAAGAGCAATACAGGGGCGGTTTCTGGGTTAACCTCATTTTTATCAGGAACAACAACGCATATGCTAATTCCTTTGGAATCACGGTGCCTTATTCAAACAAAAAATTAAACCTGAAACTTGAGACCTTCCGGGACAAGATGGTACCGGGCGAGAAAGAAGAATGGAAGCTTAAAATTTCGGGACCGGACAACAGGCCGGAAAAAGCCGAACTTCTTGCTGGCATGTATGATGCATCGCTCGATATTTTCGAGCAAAACAACTGGTATTATAACATCTGGTATCCCCACTACAGCAATCATCCCTGGTCATATGAAACCAGTTTCAGAACAGAATCTGCATGGGGTTCTGAAGCGCTGAAACAGATCCCGGTGCCGGAAAGATATTTTGAAAAAATCAACTGGATTGACGGAGTAAGACACGAAAGGTATTCAATGAGCTACCGATCGGAGTCGACGATGGCCATGGATGTTCTTAAATCTGATGAACTTCCGCCGCCGCCGCCGCCACCGGCTGGTGAAGTTTTGGCAATGGAGGTCAGGACCTCAAAGGCTTCTGAAGTTCCCCCTGCACAAATACCCGCAACAAAGCCCATCCCGGTGAAGATTCGCTCCGATTTCCGCGAAACTGCCTTCTTCTATCCTTCCCTGGTCACCGATTCTTCGGGCAGCATCATCCTCAAATTCACCGCTCCCGAATCGCTCACCCGGTGGAAGCTGATGGGTATCGCCCACACGAAAGACCTGAAAATCGGCCAGATCACGAAAGAAGTGGTCACGCAGAAAGACCTGATGGTGTTTCCCAACGCACCCCGCTTTGTCAGACAGGGTGACACGGTGGTTTTCAGCACCGGCGTCGTCAACCTCAGCGACAGGGCCCTCGACGGGGATGTGAAGCTTGAAATCTCGGATCCGGTCACGGGTTTGCCATTAAAGATGATGCTGGATGAGGCATCCCGGCATTTCACCATTCCGGCAGGACAAAAAATTGCAGCTTCCTGGAAACTGGCAATCCCCGTTGATCCTTCTGTTTCAATGATGCAGTACCGGATTACCGCTGTTTCCGGCAACTTCAGCGATGGCGAAGAAAAAATGATCCCTGTGCTCACCAACCGCATGATGGTCACTGAATCGGTGCCTCTGCCCGTGCGGGGTTCCGGAACATTCGATTTCTCATTCGATAAACTGAAAAATTTATCCAAAGGAAAAACCCTCAAAAATTATCGTCTTACACTCGAGTTCGCCTCGAACCCGGTTTGGTACGCGGTTCAGTCATTACCGGTACTGGATGAACCCAGATACCAGAGCGCCGATGCCGTTTTCAACACCTTCTACGCCAACAGCATCGCGATGAATATTGCCAATTCGGATCCTGCTGTTAAAAAAGTGTTTGAAAGCTGGAAAAGGCTTACACCCGAAGCCCTCCTATCCAATCTTGAGAAGAACCAGGAGCTGAAATCCGCGGTGCTGGATGAAACGCCCTGGGTGATGGAGGCAAAAGATGAGTCGCAGCAGAAACAGCGGATCGGTGAGCTTTTCGATGAGGCAAATATGAACGCTAAAATAAAGTCATCCCTCTCTAAATTGATCACGCTCCAGCGTCCTGAGGGGGGCTGGTCGTGGTTCGAGGGAATGACCCCAAGCCAGTATACTACACAACAGATTGTTTGCGGCTTTGGCCATCTTTCGCACCTGGGTATTACCGATATCAGGAACGACAAGGAAGCCGGGAACATGATCTCGAAAGCCGTTCTTTTTACCGACCACGAACTCGTACGGGATTATGAATGGCTGAAGAAAAACGTGAAGAATTTTGAAAAACAGGATAATCTTTCTGCGCAGGACGTTTATTATTTATATGGAAGAAGCTACTATCTGAAGGACATTCCCCTGGAAAAATCAACACAGGAAGCTTTTGACTTTTACCGTCGTCAGGCAGAAAAATACTGGACAAAGCAAAGTATCTATTTCCAGGGAATGATCGCCCTTTCACTGAACCGCCTTGGGAACAAGTCGCTGCCGGCGATGATCATGAAGTCGCTCTCGGAAAAGGCGCTTCATTCACCGGAAATGGGCATGTACTGGGCCATGAACGAGGGCTACTACTGGTATGAAGCGCCGGTTGAGACGCAGGCGTTGCTGATCGAGGCTTTCGACGAGGTGCTGGCCGACAGGGCTTCGGTTGACGAGATGAAGATTTGGCTGCTGAAAAACAAACAGACCAATGGCTGGAAAACAGGTCGTGCAACGGCTGAGGCCTGCTACGCGATGCTTCTCCGGGGCAACAACCTCCTGGATGCCAACCAGAAAGTCACTTTCGAAGTTGGAAACGAAAAAATTGACCCGGCAAAACTGGCCGACACCCGCACCGAAGCCGGCACCGGCTACTTCAAATTGTCCTGGGACGGGAAAGAGATCAATCCCGCTATGGGAGATATAAAGGTGACCAAAACCGGCGACGGCGTAGCCTGGGGAGCCATGTACTGGCAGTATTTCGAGGATCTGGACAAGATCACCAGGGCCCAGTCCCCCCTTAAGCTTGAAAAATCCGTCACGGTCGTGACCGTGACCCCTTCCGGCCCGAAACTGGTCCCCGTTACGAATGCAACTGCTCTGCAACCCGGCGACAAGCTCAAGATCCGTGTAGTCGTAACCGCAGACCGCGACCTGGAATATGTTCACCTGAAGGACATGCGGGCAGGGGCGCTGGAGCCCGTTGCAGAGGATGCCATCTCGGGATACCGCTTCAGGGAAGGACTTGGCTACTACCAGTCGGTTTCTGATGTGGCCATGAACTTCTTCTTCGATTATCTGCCAAAAGGCACCTACGTGTTCGAGTATCCGCTGGTGGTGAATGCAGCGGGGAACTACAGCAACGGCATCACCACGATCCAGTGCCTGTATGCTCCGGAATTCGGTGCCCATTCGGAGGGTGTACGTATTGAGGTGAGGTAATAACGGTTAAACTTTTTATATAATTTCAAGGATTTTAATTACTTGTCATGGCAAACCCTAATGATAAAACAGGTCAGCTTTTGGAAAAGCTGGACCTGCTTTTGAAAAAACAGGAAGCTTTTTCAAGAGAGATAAATAACCTCAGGAATGAAATTTATAAACTAAAAGTCGCGGAATCGGAAAAGCCTGCCGGGAGGGTTGACACGAACACTGAAATTCCAAAAGAAATTGTAAATGATGATCCGGGGTATCAACGTCAGCCTTCCTTCCCGGATTTCCAAAAAACCTCGGCATTCAGATCAGGTCTTGAGAAATTTATCGGTGAAAATCTTTTCAGCAAAATCGGAATTATAATTACCGTCATTGGCGTCGCGATCGGTGCAAAATATGCCATCGACCACGAGCTCATCAGCCCGCTGACGAGAATAATTCTGGGTTACCTTGTCGGTACCGGGTTACTTGGCTTCGCGATCAGGCTGAAAAAGAATTACGAAAATTTCAGCGCGGTTTTATTAAGCGGGGCCATGGCCGTAATGTATTTTATAACCTATGCCGCATACAGCTTCTACAATCTGATACCTCAGGTTTTCGCATTTATCCTGATGGTGATTTTTACCATTTTTAC
>JBLNAN010000322.1:0-9022 GCA_050259355.1 Syntrophothermus sp.
CGGTCAGAAAAGATCAGCCGGAGCCCCGGGAAGAAGATTTTTATCTTTCCCTGAAATGTGATACGACCTGGTGCAAGGCGAAAAATCTTGGCGGCCCGATCAATACTTCGGGCAACGAAGGCGCAATATTTATCTCGCCCGATGGAACCTATCTTTTCTTTGCAGCCTGTAACCGCGAAGATGGTTTTGGCAGTTGCGACATTTACGGGGCGAGAAAAGAAGGAGATCACTGGAGCATTCCGCAAAATCTCGGGCCCGTCGTCAATACGCCTTCCTGGGATTCACAGCCATCTTTTTCATCAGACGGCAAGACACTCTATTTCGCGAGCAAACGTCCCGGCGGAAAGGGAAGTTCAGACATCTGGAAAACCGAACTGCAGCCGGATGGCTCCTGGACTCCCCCCGTTAACCTCGGGGATTCCATCAATACCAATCTTGAGGAAATGGCTCCTTTCATTCATCCGGATGATCAGACACTCTATTTTTCTTCCAAAGGTCATCAGGGACTGGGCGGGATGGATCTGTTTTATTCAAGGAAAGATGTGAACGGCAACTGGGGTAAGCCCAAAAATCTTGGATATCCCATCAATTCATATTCTGATGAAATTACACTGGTTGTCAAACCTTCCGGCGACATTGCCTATATATCTTCCGATAAACTTGGCGGGAAGGGAAAGCAGGACATCTATTCATTTCCATTGTACCAGGAAGCCCAGCCGCATCAGGCTACCTATTTTAAAGGCGTCGTTTTTGATAAGAAAACCAAAGAAAGACTTCAGGCAGTTTTCGAACTGATTGATATTGCTTCCGGCAAAACGGTTACCAAATCTGTTTCTGATCCCATGACCGGTGAATTCCTGCTATCTCTTCCAACCGGCAGGGATTATGCTTTGAATGTTTCAAAGCCGGATTATCTTTTTTATTCAGACAATTTTTCACTGAGTGGTTATAATTCGCAGGCAAAACCCTATATCAGGGATATTCCCTTGCAGCGGATCCAGGTGGGGGAAAAGGTTGTGCTCAGGAATATTTTCTTTGACACGGATAAATTCACCCTCAAAACCGAGTCAGTTATTGAACTGGATAAACTGGTAACGCTCCTGAAGGCAAACCCCGCGCTCAAGATCGAGATCAGCGGACACACGGATAACCAGGGGGGGGCCGGGTATAACCTTACTCTTTCAAAAAACAGGGCGAAGGCAGTGTACGATTATCTGATTTCCAAAGGCATCAACACTGAACGTTTGACCTACCAGGGGTATGGAATGACACAGCCGGTGGATGTAAATACGACCGAGGAAGGCAGGGCCAATAACCGGCGCACCGAATTCAAGGTAATGTAATTCTTCATTTTTCATTACTCATTTTTCATTAACTTTGCACCTTTATTTTCAGCTAAACATGATAAACATTACATTACCAGACAATTCCGTAAGACAATTTGAAAAGGGTGTTACAGGAATGGATATCGCAAAAAGTATTAGCGAGGGTCTTGCCAGAAACGTACTGGCGGTTAAGGTGAATGATGAAATATGGGATGCGACCCGTGCAATCGAAACGGATTCCAGGGTAACGCTTTTTACCTGGGACAGCGAGGAGGGAAAACACGCCATGTGGCATTCTTCCGCTCACCTGATGGCAGAAGCCATTGAACAGTTGTATCCCGGCTCAAAATTCGGTATTGGCCCGGCTATTGAAAATGGTTTTTATTATGATATAGATTTTGGTGATAAACCAATCTCTTCAGAAGATTTCCCCAGGATCGAGGCAAAAATTCTGGAACTGGCCAGGGAAAAGCAATCTTACATTAGAAAGGAAGTTCCCAAGACCGAGGCGATCGAGTTTTTTACCAGAAAAGGCGATGAATACAAGGTAGAATTGCTGAATGATCTCGAGGATGGCCAGATTACCTTTTACCAGTCGGGAACCTTCACGGACCTTTGCCGGGGACCCCATCTTCCTGACACCTCACCCATCAAGGCTGTGAAACTGCTTTCAGTGGCTGGTGCCTACTGGCGGGGCGACGAAACACGCAAGCAGCTGACCAGGGTGTATGGCATAACCTTTCCAAAACAGAAGGAACTCACCGAATATCTTGAATTACTGGAAGAGGCAAAGAAAAGGGATCACCGGAAACTGGGTAAAGAGCTGGAATTGTTTACATTTTCCCAGAGGGTAGGTCTTGGACTGCCGCTATGGCTGCCAAAAGGTACCCTGCTACGCGAACGGCTGGAAATGTTTCTCAAAAAGGTTCAGCGCAAGGCCGGATACCAGCAGGTGATCTGTCCGCATATCGGAAATGTTGAGCTGTACAAAACATCGGGTCATTACCAGAAGTATGGTGAAAGCTCGTTTAAACCCATTTCTACACCGATCCCCGGGGAGGAGTTTTTCCTGAAACCAATGAATTGTCCTCACCATATCGAGATTTATGCATCCAAACCAAGATCCTATAAAGATCTCCCGGTCAGGCTGGCTGAATTCGGAACTGTATACAGGTACGAGCAGAGTGGAGAGCTTCACGGGCTTACAAGGGTGAGAGGATTTACGCAGGATGATGCCCATATCTTCTGCACACCCGACCAGGTAAAAGAAGAGTTCAAGGGCGTTATCGATATTGTCATGCTCATATTCAAAGCGCTTGATTTTAAGGATTTTGTTACCCAAATTTCTCTTCGCGACCAGACTAAAAAGGACAAATACATCGGTAGTGATGAAAACTGGGACAGGGCAGAGCAGGCCATCATCGAGGTGGCGCAGGAACGGGGACTGAATTATGTGCTGGTTCCAGGCGAGGCGGCATTTTATGGTCCGAAAATGGATTTCATGGTTAAAGATGCACTGGGAAGAAAGTGGCAACTGGGAACGATCCAGGTGGATTATAACCTGCCGGAAAGATTTGAACTGGAATATATTGGCAACGATAACCAGAAGCACCGCCCGGTGATGATTCACCGCGCCCCTTTCGGATCTATGGAACGATTTGTGGCAGTTCTCATCGAACATACTGCCGGAAATTTCCCGTTGTGGCTTACTCCCGAACAGTATATCATCCTGCCAATCAGTGAAAAATATCAGAATTATGCTGAAAAAGTTTCAAAATTGTTAAATAATTCAGATATTCGCGGCCAAATAGACGACCGGAACGAAAAAACCGGTAAAAAGATCCGCGACGCTGAATTGAAAAAAATTCCATACATGTTGATTGTAGGGGAGAAGGAAGAGCTGGAGGGTACGGTTTCTGTCAGGAAACACGGTCAGCGTGATCTTGGCGTACAAAAAGCAGAGGATTTTATTAAATTTATTCTGTTTTAAGTCAAAAGGTATTTTGGCGATATAAACGAATAATTCTCAATTCGTTAACTAATATAGGTGGAATTAATCATAGCAATTCAGCGCAATTCAGCCTTCCGGGGTCCGGCAGGTGGTCGCAGGCCCTTTCAGAAAAAGGAAGACCCGCATAAAATCAATGAACATATTAAAGCCCCGGTCGTTCGGGTTGTCGGAGAAAACGTGGCCAATCCCGGGATCTATAATTTAAGGGAGGCATTAACCATAGCCGAACATCTGGGTCTTGATCTCGTTGAAATTTCTCCGACTGCTAATCCTCCTGTTTGCAAGGTTGTTGATTACAAGAAGTTCTTATATGAACTGAAAAAGAAACAGAAAGAGATCAAGGCAAAAACAGCGAAGATCATTGTAAAGGAAATCCGCCTGGGACCGAACACAGATGAACATGATTTCAATTTTAAACTGAATCATGCCATTAAATTCCTGAAAGACGGGGCCAAAGTAAAAGTAGATGTCTTTTTTAAAGGCAGATCCATCATTTACAAGGAACAAGGAGAAATTATCCTGCTGAAATTTGCCCAGGCAATAACCGATTATGGCAAAATCGAACAAATGCCCAGGCTCGAGGGAAAAAGAATGATCATGATCATTACACCTAAAAAATAAATATCAATCTATATAAAACCACAGGTAAAATGCCAAAAATGAAATCAAAATCCGGGGCCAAAAAGAGGTTTGAACTCACCGGCACCGGAAAGGTAAAAAGGAAGCACGCTTTCAAAAGCCACATCCTGACCAAAAAATCCACCAAGCGCAAGAGAAATCTTACATACAGCACGGTGGTTGACAAGTCAGATGCAGCCAATGTTAAAGAAATGCTCCAGTAATCAATTCATGTTTAACTTGTTCTAAGCTTCAAAGGGTCCTGAAAAGGAACGCTTAAACAAAAAATCGAAAAAATGCCAAGATCAGTAAACGCCGTTGCTTCACGGCAAAGAAGAAAAAAGATACTGAAACAGACCAAAGGTCAGTTCGGTAGGAGAAAAAATGTTTTAACAGTTGCTAAAAACTCTCTCGAGAAAGGCTTAACCTATGCATACCGCGACAGAAGAGCAAAGAAAAGAACCTTCCGCGGTCTATGGATTGCCCGTATCAATGCAGGTGTTCGCGAATACGGACTTTCTTACTCGGTTTTCATGGGAAAAATAGCCGAAAAAAATATTGCCATCAACAGGAAAACCCTGGCCGATCTGGCCATGAACAACCCTGAAGCTTTTAAAGCTATCGTTGACATGGTGAATGCCTGAAATTATTATACCAACAACTTGAAAAGGCTGTCCGCGTGACAGCCTTTTTTTTTGCGATATTTGGTTTTCAAGTAGTTGGTATTTAATTAATCGAATTGTTCAACATTCATCTTTAATTATAGATATTTTTTCATTAGGTTTGCTGAAATTTTCCATTGTTTAACAAAAACCTCAAGTAAAATGAAAAGATTTCTTCTCGTGATTGCATTTGTTGTAACGACAGCTTATTTTGCTTCGGCACAATCAAAATTGTATTTCGGACTTTCCGGAATGGGCATTTCCACCTGGATTACTAATCAAAATAATTTTGGCATGACCGAAATGGACTACGCTGTAAGACTGGGTTTTGGCGGCAATGTTAATATTGGATTTGATTTTAATTCAAATATTGGAATTAAAACGGAAATAGGCTGGGCAAGCCTTGGTCAGAAATACAAAGACAATATTGATGATACGAATTACCGTAGAACCATCAATATCAATTACCTCCAGATACCGCTTCTTTTCAAATACAAAGCAGGTGGTGACATTGCAAAGTTTTACGTTGCTGTGGGCCCGCAAATCGATTTGTTATTATCAGCCAATCAGCGTTACGAGAAAAATGATCAGGCCTGGAACCATACCATTGAAAATCCCTTTACCCATGAAGATATTGATTTAGCAAAGGAAGATATTAAAGAATATTATCAGAGCATGGACATTATGGGCCGTCTCGATATGGGGGTTGAAATTACTCTGACACAAAATCTTTTTCTGGATGCCGGACTAACCTTTGCCTATGGATTTACGGATATCAATGCTGATAATTACCAGATCAAGGATTCCTCAGGTAACTATAGTGCTTCCCATAATATTTATGGCGGATTCCAGGTTGGGATCAATTATTCGATTCCTTTAGGAAAATAGAACACAATATGAATTAACAGGGGAGGCCGACATAAAAAGTCGGCCTTTCTTTTTACAGACGGGTAGCAGGTTCTATTTTTTCTGTTTCAGTTCTTCATAATTTTTCAAAAACATCCCGATCTGGTCTGTCTTCAGGTTTTTAGCCAGAATGGTTTTTCTTTCATCCAGGATGTAGATGACCGGGGTGGTCTGAATATCATACTGATCATGATAATTTCCTGTAAGCGATCGCGGACCATCCACATTGATAAAATTCATATTTCTTTTCTTAAGGGCATTTTTCCATTTTACCAGAGAAGTATCCGAACAGATGGTCATGATCTGAAGCCCGTATTGTGTCTTGCTTTCATCATAAAATGATTTCAGTTTCGGGATTTCCTGCTCACAATGGCCGCAATCCGGATCCCAGAAAAGAAGGATCAGGTATTTCGACTTGATATCATACATTGAAACCAGCTGGTTGCTGGTATCCAGCATGATCATGTTGGGCGGTACTGATCCCAGCAACAGGGGCTTTATCCGCTGGGCTTTTTTGATAACGTTTTCTTTGACGGTACTGTTTACCCAAGGGGTTTGATTGGTTACATAATAGGTTTCCACAACGTGAACAAATACCTTGTCCATGCCCATGATCTCTGAATTTTCATAGTGCCACGTGGTAAACCATATGAGGTACTTGAACATTTCAGGATTTGGACGGGCAAGTTCTATCAGCCTGTCGGACTCTTTAATCACAGAATCCGGGGCCTGGAAAACGGAAGCAATGGGATTAAGAAAAGGATTCAGTACCACCTTGTCAAAATATTTCATCAGTTTGCTGTGAAATACCGGTGTTCTCAGTAAACGATCATCGGTGAATACGGTACCATCCCAGAAATGAGCCTTGTAGTAACGGTAGGCAAAAGTGGAATCTTTTTTCCCATTCGCCAGAACCGGGATCTCCGGAATTTCCGGCTCCTTCATGGCATTGATGAAAAAAGCAACAAAGGAGGCAGGATGTTTTTCAACGAGCGAAAGCTTATATTTAATTATCTCGCTGTTAAGGCCATTGATTTTATCATTGATGATCTTCAGGCTGTCCTTATTTTCCTTTACTTTCACCTGGTGATCTTCGAGTTCTTTGATCTGTTTGTATTTTTCCCTGTTATACATCAGGTATTCATAAAAGAGCTTATTGTCCGGAGAATCCGTTATAACCATATTTTCGACCGGATTTTTTACATCGGTCTCCATGCTGAACCGGGTATCCTTATCCGCGATAAACTCGAAATAATTTTTATCTGTGATCACCACGAGATAGATGCCCCTGGGAAGGTCCTCCGGAGCTTTCCAGGTGAAACGGCCCGATCCGTCAACTTTCAGCGTATCCTTTATATAAGTGCCGTTTCCGTAATAATTACCGATCATCACGGTGGTATCTTTTATGCCTTTTATTTTAAAACGTACCTGGTATCCTGCCGCGGTCGCCGGTAGTATTCCAATGCCTATGAATACAAGGAGTGATAGTATGCGAAGAAGGTGTTTTTCAGGATTGATGTTCATTTCTTAGCAGGTCGTTTATGGTCTTAACAGGATTAAAAGTGATAATCGGGACTTCCACGAAGACAGTCAGCCAGCCGGCCATGGAACCGTTCCAGAGCCCGGGGAGTTCCTGGGCTTTGATCTCTTTACCGCCGGCGGATTTTTTCGAAATAAGTCCCGTGGATTCATCTACAAAATTAGCTAATTCAAATTTTTTGGCTTTATAATTTTTTATACAACATACCAGGTCCACCGGATTGAAATGAGTAGCCGATTCGGATATTTTTTTCTGGACCTCGTCTTTCATGTTAATCTGTGCAGATTCCACGATTTGTAAACTCGTTCGCCCGTCATGGTCCCTTACCCAGAAAGGACCTCCTCCCGGCTCACCCTCGTTTTTCACCATACCACAAACCCGGATGGGCCGGTTAAAGAGCGTTACAAGTTCCATTTTTATTGTGGCGACGTCCTTCTTTTCCAGCTCCGGAAGTGACAACATCAGCCTGGTTTTAGCAAATTCAAGGGCTTCCATGACTTCCTCCGGGGTAAGCACGCCATTATCCGCTTTTTCAAGGAACCCATGAACAAAATCACGAAGATAGATAAGATATCCACCAATCAAGCGCTTGTAAAGATAGGTTTCCTGTTTAAGCCGGTCGGGTACAATATTGTCAATGTTTTTAATGAAAATGATATCCGCATCCGGTTTGGCAAGGTTTTCAAGCAGTGCCCCGTGGCCGGCAGGCCTGAAAAGCAACTGGCCATCCTCTGTTCTGAAGGGCTCATTATCCATATCTACCGCGACGGTATCGGTGGATGGCTCCTGTATGGAAAAGGAGATATCATAGCTTACCTTGAATCTTGTTTCATATTTTCGCAGGACCTTCCTCAGCTTTTCATCAAATTTTTTCTGATGTTCCGGTGAAACCGTGAAATGAATTCTGGCCACCCGGTCAGCATCGGTGGCATAATGTGCCGCCTCCACGAGATGCTCCTCCATGGCCACCCTTGCACCATCCGGATAATAATGAAATTTAAGAAGTGCCTTGGGAAGATGTGCATATTCCATTTCACCGGTCAGCAGTTCACGTATTATAACCTTGGTTTGGCCGCTGTTCATAAGGGTTTCAACGGGAGTGCCTTTTTTTTCCAGTGCAGCCTTCAGGTCCCCGTAAAACGCAAAATGATCAAGATTTTTCAGGAAATAATTCACTGAATCCTGATCATTCTCATTCTCATCCTTATTCTCATTCTCAAGATATTCAAAGAGTTTCTTGAACATCCTGCTTGCCGCTCCGGACGCGGGAACAAATTTCAGGATCTTGTTTTGGCGAAAATGCTGATCATACAGGGTCAGGAAAAAATTTCTTTCCTCCCCGCTGAAGGTAAATATCCCCTGGCCCGGTGTGGCAGGTTTTACCAGATCTATCCAGGGAAATCCGTTCCTGAAGTTCTCCAGTTGCCTTTCAATTACTTTTGTATCAATACCTTTGGATTTTATCTGAAGTAGGTCGGATGCTTTTAACATGGGATTAATATTTTCAGCGTGTAACAGTGATCTTCGTTGTCTTTGTTCCTGCAAGGGTGCAGACTTTAACAAAATATATTCCTGAAGAGAGACCATGAACGTCAACAGACGCGGCGTCAGCGTTTATTGTATTATCCGAGTAAACGGGCCGGCCGGTGAAGTTAAGGATCTCAACTGAATTGATTTTTACAGAAGAAGTAACATTTACAAAATCCGTTGCCGGATTAGGGAAGATGGTAATATTGCCGGCGTTGATATCATTGATGCCTATCCAGTGCACTATTATAGTATCCGATTGTGATGTGCACAAGACAGTGCCCGGATTACCCGGATCCTCGAATAACGATTCCACATAGTACTTGTATGTGTACCAGTAATATCCCGGCGGAAGCGCTTCAAAAAAATGAGTCTGATTAAGCGGAACCGGTGTACGCAGGGAAAACGGACCTGTTCCGGTTGAGTCCGTACG
>JBLNAN010000323.1:0-4172 GCA_050259355.1 Syntrophothermus sp.
GGCGGAAAAAATGATCTGCAGGTATCAGGAAATTATACGGCCGGTACACAAGACCAGGTTGATATGACGGTTGACATCAGAAATCTGGCAATGGCAACTCTTGAACCTTTTACGATGCGACAGGTTTCCCAGATGTCGGGCGACCTGAAAGGTCAGGTAAAAATTACCGGGAGTACTTCAAAACCAGCCCTGAATGGTGTTTTGCAATTTCAGAAGGTTAAAATGAGACCTGCCGCCATCGGGACATTTCTGACCATGAATAATGAAAAGATTGCCTTTGAAGGAAACAAGATCCGTCTGGATAATTTCACGATGGCGGATTCACTGAACAACAAGGCTGTTCTGAATGGCTTTGCAGACATTTCAGATCTGAAACAGATCGCATTTGACATGACCCTTACCACCAGAAATTTCCTGGCTTTGAATAATCCCGTGCAGAAAAAGGAAACCGTGCATGGAACGGTGTTGCTTGACAGTGATATTCATTTAACGGGCAGCCAGCAACAGCCGGTGGTAAACATGAAAGTGAGACTGAATAAAGGAACCAATGTCACCTTCGTCAATACCAGCCGTGAGGCAGGGATGGTAGAGCATGAGGGGATCGTTGTTTTTACCGATAGCATCAGCCGTCAGCATCCTATCATGACCCGGGAAGATTCGGCAAAGAAAGTAAAAAACAAGATTACCGAAATGGACCTGAAGGCACAGGTGGAATTTGATAAGGATGCAACGCTGAAAATGATGGTGGACCCGGTCGCCGGAGATTCATTGTTTGTAAGAGGCAGCGGGAACATACAATTCACCCTTGACCCAAGCGGAACCATGAGTCTGACCGGGAAGTACACGATCAAAGAAGGAGGATATCACCTGACCGTCTCCGGTTTGCTGAAACGTGATTTCAGAATCAGGGAAGGCAGTTCGATCGCGTGGAATAGCGATATCATGGATGCAGAAACCGATATCACTGCATTGTATGATGTAGAAACCTCCCCGCTGATCCTGCTGGAAGACCAGCTTTCGGGAGCCAGCGATCAGCAAAAAAACAAATACCGCAATACCCTGAAATTTGATGTAGTTCTGTCGATGGCCGGTGCACTCATGAAACCTGAAATTCACTTTGATATTGAATTGCAGGAAAAGGACCGCGGAGCGATGGGGGGCGCGGTATATTCAAAACTTGCAGAGTTGCGGGAAGATGAGTCACAGCTGAACAAGCAGGTTTTTGCTCTTCTGACGCTGGGAAGATTCCTGGGACAGGATCCGCTGGAGAGCGGGAATGGGCCGATTACCGTTTCCTCGGCGGCCCGTTCGAGTGCAAGCAAACTGATGACGGATCAGTTGAACAGTCTGTCAGCAAAATATGTAAAGGGAGTAGATCTCGACGTTGGCGTGAAATCCTATGAAGATTATTCTTCGGGCCAGGCCCAGGGAAGAACCCAGCTACAGCTCGGAATTTCAAAACAGATGCTGCAAGGCCGGCTCAACGTTCGCGTGGGAAGTAATATTGACGTGGAGGGTGAAAAAGCAACACAGAACAACCTGAGTGATATTGCCGGTGATCTGTCGGCGGAGTATAAACTTACCGATGACGGGAGATTCCGGCTAAAAGGATTCCGGCAAACCGAATATGAAAATCCCATTGAAGGTGAATTGGTCAAAACGGGAATCGGTTTTATCTATACCCGCGATTTCAACAAGATCAGGGAAATCTACAAGAAGCAGGAAAATGCAGTGCCGTTAGAAGACAAGAAGAAAAAAAAAGATGAGATCAGGTAAAAAGATCACGGGCCTTCTGATTCTGGTGATGATGATCTTGTCATCCTGCAATACATTGAAATATGTATCTGAGAAAGATCCGCTTTATACCGGTCCGGATATAAAGATCAAAACGGTTAAACATGTCCCGAAGAAAGTAGTAAAGAGGGAGCTGGAAAAACGGCTTTCACCCAAACCAAATGGTTCTATCCTTGGTTTCAGATCAGAACTATGGTTTTACAATATGGGCAAGGACAAGAAAAAAGGATTGAAAAAATGGCTTGCGAAAAAACTTGGTAAACCGCCTGTGCTCCTTAGCCAGGTGGATCCGGCAAGAAGTTCAGAAATCATGCAGAGTTACCTCGACAGCAAAGGGTTTTTCAGATCAAAGGTAAATTACGAGGTCAAAAAGAAAAAAAAGCTGGCGAAGGTTATCTACAGCGTATATCTCCCGAAACCCTATCTCATCAATAACTATGACCTTCCGGCAGGAGAAGATTCATTATCTATGGCCATCCGGGCGGTAACCGAAAAAAAGAACCTGCTCCGGCGGGATAAACAATATGACCTTGATCTTTTAAAGCAGGAACGTCTGAGGATTGATGCCGAACTGAAGAAGAAGGGATATTATTTTTTCAATGCAGAATATCTGATTTTTCAGGCGGATACCACGGCTGGTGACAAGCACGTGAATTTTGCCCTGAATGTTAAGAAGGATATTCCGGATAAAGCCAGGATCGTGTATTACATTGGGAACGTGTACCTGGTTCCTTCCTATTCACTCACGCCAGACAGCCTCCGGAAAACCTATGATACGGTTTTCACGGGCGGGGTTTTCTATCTCGATGATGGGGTATTCCGGCAGGGTGCCATTGTGCGGAATGTTTTTCTGAAACCCGGGGACCGTTACAACAGGGATAGTTATAATCTCACGATCAAGCGGATGATGGGGATGGGGGTTTTCAGTTTCGCGAGCATCAAGTTCAGCGATACCCTTACGGAAGAAGGAAAAGGAATTCTTGAAACACGGATACTGCTGACCCGCCGGGCAGCCAAATCGCTGATGGCCGAACCGGATATTGTCACCAAATCGAATAATTATTCCGGACCCGCCCTCAACCTCCGGTTCAAGAACAGGAATTTCCTTAGAGGGTCTGAACAGCTCTCGCTGAACGTGGATGGTAACTATGAATTTCAGCTGAGCGGTTCCCAGAAAGGTTTCAATTCCTATGAATTCGGTGGAACCATCCAGTTACTGTACCCGCATTTCATCCTTCCTTTCCGGATTGATGACAGCAAGAGCTTCTATATACCCAAAACCAAATTTGAAGCCGGAATAAGGTTTATTCATCGTGTCCAGCTTTTCGATATGGCCAATCTTACCTTCAAGTTTGGTTATATCTGGAGAACATCTGATAAAGATGAATTTGAGGTAAATCCTGTATATCTGAATTTTTCGAAATTACTGAAGAGGACTGAAAAATTTAACGAGCTGCTGAGGGCAAATCCTTATCTGCAAAGAAGTTTCGAGGAACAATTTACTATTGGAAGCATGATATCCTATACGCATAATGGTCTCGTGGGAAACGATAGAAAGAATCAGTATTATCTCAATACCTCGCTGGACTTTTCGGGAAATATTCTTTCGGTATTACAATCACTGACAAAAAGTTATAAGAATACCGCTGAAAATCCTTACAAATTGTTCGGATACAAATATTCCCAGTATACCAGGGCCATGATTGACGGGCGTTATTATCTCACTTTCGACCGAAATAACCGTATTGCAACCCGCCTGATCACCGGGGCAGGAATTCCTTACGGAAATTCAAAAGTGATGCCTTATCTGAAACAGTTTTTCAGCGGTGGATCCAACAGCATCCGGGCTTTTTTGCCCCGAACCGTCGGACCCGGTTCGTACATTCCTCCCGACAGTATTCTGCAGAATTCTTATTATGACCAGTCGGGTGATATTAAGCTGGAATACAACCTGGAATACAGGTTCACGATTATCAGCGTATTGAAGGGAGCGATTTTTTTTGACGCGGGAAATGTTTGGCTGATGAGGGCGGATACGAATTTCAGGGGAGGTGAATTTCAACCTGACCGTTTTTACAAGGAGATAGCGGTGGGAACCGGTTTGGGATTACGGGTTGATCTTTCCTTTTTTGTTATCAGGCTGGATGTGGGAATGCCTTTGCGGAAGCCTAATTTGCCGGAGGGTCAGCGGTGGGTGACCAACCAGATCAATTTCGGTTCACCAAAATGGAGGAGGGATAACCTTATCCTGAATATTGCCATTGGTTACCCCTTCTGATGTCAGATATTTGAATAATGCTGAATAATATCAAGTATCCATTGAGGAAATAATCCAAACCACAGGATTCCGGCAGAAACCAGTAAAAGAAAGATATTTC
>JBLNAN010000324.1:0-6594 GCA_050259355.1 Syntrophothermus sp.
TGATTTGTATCATTGTCAGGATAAAGCAGCCTGTACCGCAAAGAATCCTTCCCCGAAACAAATAATTTGTATTCAAACCGGGATGGCTGGGCAATCACTGTACCTATCAGTAACCAACAAAATAAAGCGGCTAAGGTCTTCATAATTACCAATTACCAATTACCAATTACCAACGTCACTCGTCACCCGTCACCCGTCACCCGTCACATATTCGCAACAATCTCCTGCCCGAACTCCGAACATTTCAGCTTGGTTGCACCTTCCATCAGCCGCTCAAAATCATAGGTCACCCTTTTCTTTCCTATGGCACCTTCCAGTCCTTTGCTGATCAGGATGGATGCTTCCTTCCAGCCCATGTATTCGAACATCATGGCACCTGAAAGAATTACTGATCCCGGGTTCACCATGTCTTTTCCTGCATATTTGGGAGCGGTTCCGTGGGTGGCTTCAAACACCGCGTGGCCTGTTTCATAGTTAATGTTAGCACCGGGAGCAATGCCGATACCGCCTACGATGGCCGCGAGCGCATCAGAAATATAATCCCCGTTGAGGTTTAGCGTGGCAATCACGGAATAATCGGCCGGGCGTGTCAGTATCTGCTGCAAAAAAGCATCGGCAATCACATCCTTGATTATGATCTTCCCTGAGTTGACAGCTACCGTTTGCGCGGTGTCAGCGGCTTCTGTCCCTGCATTGGCCTTGATCCTGTCGAATTCAGCCCAGGTAAAAACCTTATCGCCAAACTCACGTTCGGCCAGCTCGTATCCCCATTTCTTGAAAGCACCCTCGGTGAATTTCATGATATTTCCCTTGTGAACGATGGTAACCGATGGTTTTTTATAACAAATGGCATATTCGATGGCCGCTCTCATCAATCGCTCCGTACCTTCTTTTGAAACCGGTTTTATCCCAATGGAGGAACTTTCCGGAAAACGAATTTTCTTCACCCCCATTTCCTTTATCAGAAAATCAACCATCTTTTTGGCTTCGGAACTACCATTCAGCCACTCGATACCGGCATAAATATCCTCTGAATTTTCACGGAAAATCACCATGTCGGTTGTAGAAGGATTCTTTACCGGCGACGGAACTCCCTGGAAATAGCGGACCGGCCGCAGGCAGACATAAAGGTCAAGGATCTGGCGCAGGGCAACGTTGAGCGAACGAATCCCCTCTCCAACAGGCGTGGTCAGCGGTCCCTTTATCCCGACAATATATTCCCTCAGGATATCGAGGGTTTCCTGTGGAAGCCATTCGCCGGTTTGGTTGAAAGCTTTTTCACCCGCCAGCACTTCCTTCCAGATTATCTTACGATTTCCGCCATAAGCCTTTTCAACCGCCGCATCAAAAACATTAACGCTGGCTCTCCAGATATCAGGACCGGTACCATCGCCTTCAATAAAAGGTATAACCGGCATATCCGGTACATTCAACTTCCCGTTGGTAAAGGTGATTTTATTATTCATAGTATTGATGATTTTTAGTTTTGGTTTGTATTATAATTTTTTCACCAGGGCTCCCCATTTTTTATCTATCTCAAAAAAATGTTTGAGAAAATAATTTCCAAAAAGGAAGTGTGCCTTGATAATCTTTACACCCCGGGCAGCCATGCTTGCAAAAAAGTTCTCGATCATATTGGAAGCAATACCTTTTCCCTGCAAAGAAGAAGTGATCACCAGACCATCGATGGAAACGGTTTCACTGTCGATTTCGTGCCAGGTAAGCCCTCCGGCGATCTTATCGTTTTTATCGGTCAGGATAAAATATTTATCATCTTCCGAAACCTCCTTGGGATAATTTTCGCGGTAAAACATCTGGTAAAGCTGACCTACCTCGCGCGGTTCAAGCGGTTCACGCAAAATGTAGCTGTTCCCTTCCTTGTCTTCCACGTACAATCTGACCACAACGACAGGTGATTTGCTCTCACCTGCTTTCAGGAAATCAATTCCACGGTCTGAATGCAGTCTTGGAAAAACCATACGGCTGAAAACTTCCTTGTCCTCTTCATCGAGAATGGCTGCCTGCAGGTCCGAAAGTTCCATCATCTGGATGGGCAGCTCATCGCTGCCTGCTTCCATCTTGGCTAAAAGCTTGTCAAATGCCGATGTTACTGCCTGATCAGCCTCGTTAAAATACGTGGAGCGATAAAACCTGTAACGGATCATATCCTCGTATTGCTTCATCCTGTAAAGGTCCATCAGCTCGGTGAGCGTTTGTTCGCGGGCCATGGCAGTGGTTGACGGATTCATCATGAACCATTCACGATACTGGTCAATGGCGCTGGTCAGGGCCAACGGGTAAAGCGGAACATTGTCAAGCTTTTCCATATAATAAGTAAGTTTTCCCAGCACGTTTTCTCCTTAAAAAAAATCACACGGCCGGCGTCGCAGATCAGAGGCAAGTAATTCCAGAAATCCTTTCCCGCCGTCTTTACCAAGGGCCTCGATACATCCGTCAAAGATCCAGTTCAGGTCCAGGTGTTTTTTACAACCGGGATAAAAAGCAGAAGTCCTGCAGTAAAAATCCTGGAGCATGGGTTCCACCAGGGATAAGGTATTGCGGTAAGGCGACCATCCTGTCAACGAAATGATCAGGGCGCTTTCCCTGAAATCCATTTCCGGGATCATGATGTTGGAAGAGGAAATCGTACCCGGAACGATCTGGTAGTCGCTGTTCTGCCAGGCTTTGAAGATGACAGTAAATGAACGTACAAAAACTTTTTTCCAGGCATTCGCCCTTAGGTTGCCACCCGATTTGCTGATTTCGGAGTATTCACGTATCTTGTCCCACGCGGTCAGCCCGCCGATATATTGCGTGGAAAGTATTCCCAGTTTTGGCCTGCTGGCGCCCAGCCTCGAGGTAACGGCAGGACCGAACGGGAAGCCCGACATGGATGCCATCCAGTAAAAAGTATCCATTTTGGGTACGAAATCCGGATTTTCGCTCATCACGATATGAAGATCATAATGTTTGCCTTCTTTCGTGTTGATGCCGACCCTGTAATGGTTAAAGTCTTTGAAAGCAAGCAGTCGCATGATCCAGATTCCTTCCTGGGGAACCTCTTCCAGATTAAGATCCTGGTTGAAGGCCAGCAGGACGCTTTCATTGAAAAATGTAGTTGAAGAGAAAACCTGGATGATCCGTTCCTGTTCAGGCGGCCGGATCCCCGCCTCGAATAACAGCTTGGAACGCCACTGGCTGGCGGAAAATCTTGGTGTTTTCTCATCCACGTGATGTTCGAAGATCACCGCGAGCTTGTTAAAATATTCTTCCGCTTTTCTGGAAAGATAAGGATCCTTTTTATGCAGAATCCACCGTGATAATTCTGACCGGATAGAGGCATAGAATTCAAGATGAAGAGAAGCGAATTTGAAAAGAAGTTCGAGCACGGTTCCAAACTGCTCCTTCATTTTTTTACTGGCAGGCCAGTGCAGGTTGTTGCGATACCAGTATAATCTTCGTTTCAACGCGTCCAGCCTGTGTTTCCCGAAATTACCACAGGCAATTTCACGTATAGATTTTTCATTCAGGAAAGATAATCCTGATTCAATAAAAGCCGGCAGATAAGGATTTTCGGGGTCGGGTGCTTTCAGCAGGAAAATCCTGTAAGCAAGTGCCCGCATCTCCTCCTCGGGATGAAAAGCGAACGCTTCCAGCCTGTGACGGATCGCCCTGGCCAGCCGCGGATCGGCTTCGTTAAAAACTTTGCCAAGCTCTTCGAGGGCAGGATATGCCTGATCATCAGGAAGAAAGAAGGACCTGGAAATTATCCGGTTCGCATTGGTCAGTTTCTCGTCTTTACCGGCCTTGATTTGGTCGAGCTCCTCAGTGTTGTAGGGCCTTTCTTTGAAACTGGCCACGTAGATATTGGGGAAAATGGGTCCCAGCGGCACATCCCAGCTTTCACGGATAGGAGAAAAACGGATAAGTTCCGGGTTGCCCAGCCACAAGGCCGGCTGCCGGGCAAACATTCCGAGATCAATTACACGGGAATGAGCACGGTATACAAGATCGCCGATCCTTACCATGTTCTGCTCCCTGACGCCAATCCTCAGCCTTGTCTCTTTTCTCGGATTTACAAGATAATCTCCTTCAACAATAATGTCATCCTCAAGGATACCCAGATCACGGTAAAACCATCTCGGGATATTGATGACCAATTCGCCGATCCTCACGGGGACCACGTTGCTTACGTAAAGTCCATCGATCAGTTCCGAATAATTCTTTTCAATATTTTTCCGGTTAAAGGAGCCCTTGGCAGTGAGTTCACCTTGCTCCTGGCTGAACTCCCGGGGTAAGACGGCGAAATTAATCACCCTTTCGAAAGGAGCAACCGCCATGTTCGCCGACATGATCACCTGGTGAAAATATTCCTTGACATTCTGATCCTTAAGCGATTCGAAAATCGGATCCTTTTTCTCAGGAACAATCAAAAGTACATTATAGGGACGATGATCGCCCACCAGGAAAGTGGTTTTGATACCCGGAACTCCCCTGAATTTTTTCTCGATCACCTGCGGTGCGATGGTTTGTCCCCGGTTATTTTTGTAAATATCTTTTACACGGTCGATAATTTCATAATATCCATCCTCAGAAACCGTGAACACGTCGCCGGTGCGGAGCCATTTTTCTTTTTCACCGGGATATTCGATCACATCGCCGGGACCGGCTTGTTCGAGATAGGCCGCGATATAATGACCTGAAATTTCAAGCTCCGAATCAGCAGTAAGACGAAGATAAACACCTGGCAGAGGCTTTCCAACCGAGTTTTCCCGGTATCCTCCCGGCGGTGTCATGGTGATTCCGCCGGTTGCCTCGGTCATTCCGAAGCCGCTGTTCAGATGAATGTCATAATTATTGAAAAACCTGAACACATCCGGGTCGAGATAACCTGCTGCCGAAAGTCCCCATTTCAGCTTGTGGCCGGTAACATTTTTTACCCGCTCCATCCGGATCTCCCTGCTTTCGATATGATTGATTTCCTCCAGACATTTCTCGTACAATTCCTGCCAGCGAAGCGGAACACTGATAAAAGCCGAAGGTTTTACCTGGGGAAAAAGCGAAAGAAGGGTTTCTGACGAGGTATTCCCTGCAAATATGTATGTTCCGTTCCAGAAAATCGCACCGGTCATTTCAAGAAATCTTCCGAAAGTATGGAACAGGGGCAGGTAACATAAAAAAGTTTCATCGCCCGCTTCCGGTAAAGCAGCTGCCCGCGCAAACCGCTTTGTGACGATATTATAGATCGAAAATGAAACACCTTTGGGTAATCCCGTACTGCCCGAGGTAAACATCGTGGTGGCCACGGTATTATTGGGTTTAGAGGGAGATGTAGCCGTTTTTTCAATTTCCTTTCCAGTTACTTTCTTGCAGGCCTCCGGAAGATAAATTGCATCAGGTGAAGAAATTCCGGCGGCAAGCGTGAAAATCCGGAACCTGATATCCGCCTGATCTCTCAGCTTCAGCAACATCTGAAGCCGGTCAAGGGTATCCGTTACCACTACAGAAATCTTCAGCTGGTTAAAAATCCCAAGAAGTATCTCCGCACTGAAATGGGTGCTGAGAGGTGTATCAAAAATATCAAAGGCAAGACATGCAAGGTCAGTACAGGCGCTTTCCAGGTTATTGTCAGAGTAAATTGCCACCCGCGGTTCATCTCCACCTTCTTTGTAAAAAACCGTGGCAATTTCCTTCATGTGGCGGAAGATCTGTTCATAAGTCCATTCTACAGGCGCTGATGATGACATATCTCTGAACAAAACTTTTCCAGGATGTTCTTCCACCCGCTGAACCATCATGCTCCGGAAAGTATAATTGGTCATCCGGATGATCCTGAAAGAAAGTTCCGCCCATCTTTTTCTGTCTTCATCTGTTGGAAGTGATGTAAGAAAAAGCGGTTTTTTTGTTATATTTAAAAACTGATACCAGAAATCTTTCTGAAAGACATCTGGTACTGTATTTAACAGATATGTTTCTGATTCCCGGAGGATTTCAATGGAAAGACGTTCTCGCATATCATCACTTCCGGTGTCGTTTAACCATTGTTCAATCAGGGTTTTGGTAAGAGTCATGAGAATGTTTATCCTTTTAGAACAATTTTACGAAATATGCATTGATAATGCAAAAATAAAGTTAATTTAAAATATATAGCTATCTAAATACAATTTCCTTTTATATTTGTACTAAATAAAATTAAATTTTATGTTGCTCAATGTCGCAGAAATAGAAAAGACCTACGATAAGATGAATGCTGGTGTTCAGATGGCAAGAACTATTCTGAAACGCCCGCTTACACTCACTGAGAAAATTTTATACGGACATTTATATGACCCTTCTGATCACGAACTTCACCGCGGGGTTGATTATGTGAACTTTCTTCCCGACCGGGTGGCCATGCAGGATGCTACTGCTCAAATGGCCCTTCTTCAGTTCATGACGGCAGGAAGATCTGCCTCGGCAGTTCCCGCCACGGTTCACTGTGATCATCTTATCCTGGCAAAGGAAGGTGTAAAACCGGATATAATCAATGCACTGAGCCAGAATGAGGAAGTGTATAATTTTTTACAGTCTGTTTCAGCCCGGTATGGTATTGGG
>JBLNAN010000325.1:0-8376 GCA_050259355.1 Syntrophothermus sp.
CCGAATCCCCCGGGCATCGCTATAAACCCCATAGAGTATTTCATGAACTTGGTTTTGCGTACAAAGTAATAATCAAAAGTGATGTGTTTGTTCGAATCATTGAAAGGATTTGGTTTTTGCTCAAATGGTAAAGCAATATTCAGACCAACCGACTTACCACCAGCAAAATGGGCACCTTTATTGGCCGCTTCCATAATACCTTTTCCGCCACCGGTGATGATGCCAAATCCGGACTTTGTGAGCAGGTAGGCGATTTCTTCGGTCAGCTTGTAATACTTCTGATTCTCGTCGGTTCTTGCTGAACCAAAAATTGAAACACAGGGGCCGATTTTTGTCAGTTTCTGGAAACCTTCCACCATTTCCGACATTACCTTGAATATCTCCCAGGTATCATAGCTGATGGTTTCCGACCAGGTTTTCGGATGACGTACATCTTCATCGTCCTTGTACAGCTCAATGCCGTTACCGTTTTCCATAGTAAATTATTTTTAGTGATGATTCGTCAGTGCTTTTTTAAGATGCAATGCTGTAAAACTGGTGGGATGTCCTGCAACCTCTTCAGGGGTTCCTTCACAAAGAATTTCCCCGCCCCGGATGCCTCCCTCCGGTCCCATGTCAATGATATGATCAGCTGTTTTGATGACTTCCATGTTGTGCTCAATGATCAGCACGGTATTTCCTTTGTCTGCCAGCCTGTTCAGCACGTGCAATAACACTTTTACGTCTTCGAAATGCAATCCGGTCGTGGGCTCGTCCATTATATACAACGTGTTGCCCGTATCCTTTTTGGAAAGTTCGGCAGCCAGTTTCACCCGCTGCGCTTCTCCTCCCGATAAAGTGGTAGACTGCTGGCCAAGGGTTATATATCCCAATCCCACCTCATTCAGGGTTTTGATCTTGTGAAGGATTAAAGGTACGTTTTCAAAGAATTCAACAGCCTGTTCGATGGTCATATTCAGCACATCGTTGATGGATTTGCCCTTGAACCGTACTTCCAGCGTTTCACGGTTGTATCTTTTGCCGTTGCAGGTTTCGCACGGAACATAAACATCGGGCAAAAAATTCATTTCTATCAGCCGCAGCCCTGCACCCTTGCAGGTTTCACAGCGTCCCCCTTTTACATTAAAGGAAAAACGACCGGGCTTGTATCCCCTGATTTTCGATTCCGGCAATTCCGTATACAGTTTCCTGATCTCGTCAAAAACTTTTGTATACGTTGCTGGATTCGAACGCGGGGTTCTGCCGATCGGAGACTGGTCGATCTCGATGACCTTATCAATGTTCTTAATGCCTTCGATGGAACGGTATTCAAGGGGTTTTAAACCGGAGCGGTAAAAATGCTGGCTCAGGATAGGATAAAGGGTTTCATTGATCAGCGTGGATTTTCCGCTTCCCGACAGGCCCGTTATGCAGATCAGTTTTCCAAGCGGGAGCTTCAGATCAACATTTTGAAGGTTATTCCCGTTGGCTCCTTTTAACTGGATATGGAGTCCGTTTCCCTCCCTGCGTATTTTTGGGATACCGATGGATCTCTTTCCACTGAGATACAATCCTGTCAGTGAAGGTGATTTTTTTATTTCTTCAGGAGTACCGGCAGCCACGATCTTGCCGCCGTGTGTACCTGCACCGGGACCGAAATCAATCACGTAATCGGCGGCCAGGATGGTTTCTTCATCATGTTCGACGACGATAACCGAATTCCCCGTATCACGCAGGTTTTCCAGGGCGTTGATGAGTTTCATGTTGTCGTGCTGGTGCAGGCCGATGCTAGGTTCATCCAGAATGTACAGCACCCCTACCAGTTGTGAACCGATCTGGGTGGCGAGACGGATGCGCTGCGATTCCCCACCGGAAAGACTTTTCGCAGTGCGGTCAAGCGTTAGATAGCCGATGCCGACATTCAGCAGAAACTGAATCCTGCTTCTGATCTCCCTGACAATTTCGTAGGCAATGGTTCTTCTTTTCTCATCCAGCACTTCATTGATATGATCAAAAAAATCAGCAAGATTGATAAGATCCATCGAGGAAAGCTCGGCGATATTTTTGAATCCGATTTTAAAATACAACGATTCATTTTTCAGCCGACTTCCTTTGCATTCGGGACAAACACTTTTGTTCATGAAACTACTCACCCACTTTGATATTCCTGCAGGAGCAGATTCGGCATTCTGGGCATTGATGAAGTTGATGATTCCTTCAAAATTGAGGGCATACGATGAAGTAATTCCCAAATAATCATTTTTCACCCTGAAAAGCTCATCGGATCCGAAAAGGATGACATTCATTGCCTTTTCGGGAATGTCCTTTACCGGTGTATTCAGATCAAAGCCATATTTGTCGCCAATGGCTTCCATCTGTTTGAAAATCCAGGAGTTTTTGTATTCTCCGAGCGGAACGATACCTCCCTTTTTAATGCTTTTTGTTTTATCGGGAATGATTTTATCAAGATCAATTTCGGAGATGGTGCCGAGGCCATTGCACTTTGGACAGGCGCCGTAGGGAGAATTGAAGGAGAACGTATTGGGTTCCGGTTCTTCATAGGAGATTCCCGAGGTGGGACACATCAGCATCCGGCTGTAATGCCTGGGGTTACGGCCTTCGATGTCCATTACCATCAGCGAGTCCTTTCCGTTCTTCATGGCCAGTTGTATTGAGCCCTGAAGCCGTGTTCTGGAGCTCTCCTTCACATTTACCTGGTCAATAACGGTCTCTATATCGTGAACCTTATAACGGTCGAGCTGCATGGCCGGCGTTACTTCCCTGATCTCTCCGTCAACCCGTACCTTCAAAAACCCCTGTTTCCGGATCTGTTCGAACAGCTCCCGGTAATGTCCTTTGCGTCCTTTAACCAGCGGGGCAAGTACAAGTACGTTTTTGCCACTGAAGTTACTCATTACCAGGTCAACAATCTGCTGCTCCGTATACCTCACCATCTTTTCTCCGGTAACGTATGAATAGGCATCGGCAACGCGGGCATACAGCAACCTGAGGAAATCATAAATCTCGGTAATGGTTCCTACGGTAGATCTTGGATTCCGGTTGGTGCTTTTTTGTTCGATGGAAATAACAGGACTTAACCCGCTGATCTTGTCAACATCGGGTCGTTCAAGATTTCCGATAAACTGACGGGCATAGGCCGAGAAAGTTTCCATGTAACGTCGCTGACCTTCGGCATACACGGTATCAAAGGCCAGTGAAGATTTTCCGCTCCCGCTCAGGCCGGTGAATACCACCAGCTTGTTTCTGGGGATGATCAGATCAATGTTCTTCAGGTTGTGAACACGTGCACCAAAAATTTCGAGGGTTTCTTCCAATGTTATCCTTAAAATAAGTTAACGAACCTCATTGATCAATAGTGTATCGTGAAAGAAGGTCCTGCTGATGGGCATATTCTTGCGGAGTGAATCGGAATTGATAAAGCCTTCTACCGGAAAACTGATCTCGTATTTTTTTCCTGACGGATTTTGCAGGGAATATCTCCTGATCCAGGGATTCAGCTCCCGCAGGATACGGTAATTTGAATTGTGCTCGATGGCAAACTGGGGAAGATCATTTAAAGGAGTATCAACGGATACAACGTAAGTCGGGATAGGCGGGTAAAAATCGGAAGAACGAAGGTAAAATCCGTATCTGACCGGATTATTATAGGTCAGCTTTGCTGCAATGATGCGATAGATATATCTGCCGGTTTCATCATTCAGGTACAGATCATAGAAATTTTTCACCTTTTGGTTCATTAATGCTTTGGACAGACCATCCATTCCCCGGTTATAAGAAGCAGCCACCAGTGTCCAGTTCCCAAAATAACGGTATCCGTCGAGGAAATATTTGCAGGCAGCTTCGGTGGCTTTTTCCACGTGATATCTTTCGTCAACATCGTCATTGATCTCCAGTCCGTATTTGAGTGCAGTAGGTTTCATGAACTGCCAGAAACCCTCGGCGCCGGAAGGAGAGACCACGTTGCCAAAATTGCTTTCAACAACGGCCAGGAATTTAAAATCGTCGGGGATGCCATTTCTTTTCAGAATGGGTTCAATTACCGGAAACCAGCGGTAGGCCCTCTTGAACATGAGGATGGTGCTGGAATGCATATAGGTGCTCGCCATGATTTCTCTTTCCATGGCTTCTCTTACATAAAAAATACCCATCGGCACTTTCTCCCCCGCGAACTCGGCATTTGTCGGCGTTTCAGGGTTGAATATCTGGTAAGATCTTGCCGCCAGGTTGCGGTATTGCCTGTCTATCGTCACCGGATCGGAGATGGCAAAGATAAAAGCAGATGCAGCGATCGCCACCCCGATAATAATCAACAGGGACGTGTATTTTCTTTTAAACATTTGATCCGACATTCATGCTTGTATTAACCAGTGAGGCTGCATAATCACGAAAGGATATGCCTTTTGCATCTTTTTCTGATACCAGCGGATGTTCTGCACCCCAGTCAATATTCAGCTCGGGATCATCCCAGCGAATACACCTTTCTGATTCCCGGTGATAGGTTTCGGAACACTTGTAAACAAAAACCGTTTTCTCTTCCAGCGCGATAAAACCATGGGCAAATCCGGGCGGGATCCAGAACATGGCCTTATTTTCTTCCGAAAGAAAGGTACTAACATGTTTTCCAAAATCCGGAGAATCCTTACGCAGGTCAACCGCTACATCAAGCACCGATCCTTTCACCACCCTGACCAGTTTTCCCTGGGCATGGGGAGATACCTGGAAGTGCAGGCCGCGGAGTACATTTTTTCTGGAACAGGATTCATTATCCTGAACGAATTCAGCTTCAATACCCAGGGTTTTAAAGGTATCGGAGTTAAAGGATTCGAAAAAATATCCCCTGTCATCCCTGAAGATTTCAGGTTCCAGAATAAGCAATCCCGCGATGGATGTTTTTGTAATTTTCATTTTACTGTTAAAGATGAACACATTCGCCATAAGCCTGTGCAACCGCTTCCATCAGTGCTTCCGACATGGTAGGATGGGGATGAACGGCTTCAATGATTTCTTTACCCGTGGTTTCCAATTTTCTGGCAACAACAACTTCAGCAATCATCTCGGTCACATTTTCACCGATCATGTGCGCGCCCAGCCATTCCCCATATTTCGCATCAAAAATCACTTTGATAAAACCATCACGGGCGCCGGCGGCAGTGGCTTTTCCTGAAGCTGTATAGGGAAATTTGCCGACCAGGATCTCGTGGCCCGCGTCTTTTGCCGCCTGCTCACTCATTCCCACGGATGCAATTTCCGGGTGGGTATAGGTACAGGATGGTATATTGTTGTAATCCAAGGGTTCAATTTCTTTTCCTGCAATCTTCTCAACACAAATTATACCTTCATGAGAGGCAACATGCGCCAGGGCAGGTCCCTTGAGGATATCTCCGATGGCGTAATAGCCTGGAACACTGGTTCTGTAATATTCATCTACCACCACCTTGCCTTTTTCCAGCTGAATTCCCGTCTCTTCCAGGCCAATGCCTTCAACATTGGTGGCAACACCAACGGCGGAAAGCACGATATCGGCCTCTATAATTTCCTGACCTTTTTTTGTCGTGACAACCACCTTACAGGTATCTCCGGTGGTATCAACGGATTCCACCATGGAGCCGGTGAGAACTTTCATGCCTGCTTTTTTAAAAGTACGTTCAAGGGTTTTTGAAACTTCCTCATCTTCCAGCGGCACGATATTCGGCAACACTTCCACCAGCGTGACTTTTGTCCCGACACTCTGATAGAAATAGGCAAACTCCGACCCGATTGCTCCTGAACCGACAACGACCATGGAGGTAGGCTGTGAAGGCAACGACATGGCCTCACGGTAACCGATGATTTTCTTGCCGTCCTGCTTCAGGTTGGGGAGCTCCCTTGACCTGGCCCCGGTGGCAATAATGATATGTTCAGCAGAATAAGTGGTTTTGGTACCATCACCAGCCGTGACTTCTACCTGTTTCCCTGGTTTCACGTAACCGGTTCCGGGGATATGTTCAACCTTGTTTTTTTTGAAAAGAAACTGGATGCCTTTCGACATCTGATCGGCAATTCCGCGGCTTCTCTTTATCATTGCCGGAAAATCAGCTTTGGCACCTTCTGCCACCACACCATAATCTTGTGCATGAAGAAGGTATTGCATAACGCCTGCACTTTTCAGCAGTGCCTTGGTAGGGATACAGCCCCAGTTGAGACAGATTCCGCCAAGTTCGGCTCGTTCAACAACCCCGACTTTAAAACCCAGCTGGGATGCCCGGATCGCGGCAACATAACCTCCTGGACCACTGCCAATAACGATAATGTCGTAATTCATGCTTCTCGTGTTTTATGAGTTGCGAAGATAGCGGTTTTTTATCATTTCTTCAGCATCCGGTTCTTGCTGGTGTTAGATAAATCTATAATTTTGTTCAAAACTAATTCAAGCATTATGGCAAAGCAAAATGACCCCTCATCCCGGATTTTTGATCTATTACAATTTGGTGAATATGGCGATGTAAATCCATCCATCACCGACTCTGCAACCTATACTTTCCTCCAGGCTACCACGATGTCTGAAACTTTTGCAGGCCAGCAGGAGGGATGTTACCTTTATTCGCGGCACTGGAACCCCAGCAACAAGTATCTTGCTGATGCCATCGCTGCCATGGAAGGCACGGAAGCCGCCTGGGTAACCGCCTCTGGAATGGCTGCCATTACCTGCGCCATGCTGCAGATCGTCAACACCGGCGATCATATCCTTTCCAGTATCACCACGTACGGGGGTACTTTTGCCTTTCTCAGCAATTACATGAAGAAATTCAATATCGGTGTGACTTTCGTGGATATGACCGATCTGGATGCCGTTCGTGCAGCCATTCGTCCGAATACGAAGATCATGTATACGGAAACAATGACCAACCCTTTGCTTACCATTTCTGATATTCCGGAACTGGCCAAAATAGCCAATGAAAAAAACATTAAACTGGTGGTGGACAATACATTCACCCCGATGATGGTGGCTCCCGCGCAGCTGGGGGCACACGTGGTGGTTCACAGTATGACCAAATTCATCAACGGGAAAAATGACTGTGTCGCCGGAGTGATATGCGGAAGCAAGGAGTTTATCGACGGACTGTGTGATGTCAACAGCGGAACGGCCATGTTGCTCGGACCCGCCCTCGATCCGCTCCGTTCTTCATCCATCCTGAAGAATCTTCATACCCTGCATATCCGCATGAAACAGCACAGCAAAAATGCCGCTTACCTTGCCGGGAAATTCCGTGAAGCCGGCTTAAGAACAGTTTATCCCGGCTTTGAAGATCACCCCGGACATTCCATCCTGAAAAAAATGATGAATCCTGATTTCGGATTCGGTGGCATGATCGCCATCGATCTTATTACCAGTCTGAATGCTTCGGCATTGATGGAAAAGATGGAGGAAGAAGGTGTTGGCTATCTGGCGGTAAGCCTTGGATATTTTAAGACTTTGTTCTCCAATTCCGGCAAATCAACCTCTTCTGAAGTTCCCGAGGAGGTTCAGAAAGAGATGGGATTATCCGAGGGTCTGATTCGCTTTTCGGTAGGTCTTGATAACGACATCGAACGGACCTGGGAGAAGATTGATAAATGCCTTCAGTTAACCAGGAAAGCCGATGGCGTAATGTAACCGGATCTGTTATTTGCAGAAAGCCGGGTATTCACCTTTGATTGAATACCCGGTTTTTTTTTTCTTTAAAATGAATAGTAAATGGATTTGCCGTCATAGCTTCCACTTACGGTACCGCCAGTGCCGGCAGAATTGATGTTAATCGTGATCTGCATATTGATGGTCTTGGTCTGTCCGGCACCTGAAATGGTGACTCCGCCTGCGATAACCAGATCAGACGCGGTTCCAAAGGTATTACCACCTGGTCCCAGTGTAAAGGTTCCGACCAGTGAGATATAGGGATCCCCGGTCATGGTGAACTTTTCACCATCATACATCACTGCATAATCATTGATGGTTTCTGTTGCTTCAAGAAACATCGATCCCCCCAGAATCTGACCCGTGTTGTCATCAATATTCATGGAACCGGTAACACTTCCCAATACATGAATATTTCCACCTGCAGGACCTCCGATGGTATTATCGACTGAAATGTTTATGGGTACCGTCGATTTGAGCATCTGTTGGGTACGCCATTGCATCCCGACATCAAAAAGTTGTTTTATAACGGTTTGCTGATCAACGAAGGATGCCGTTTTTTCTTCCTTCTTACATCCGGAAATTGAGACAGTTATAACTGCCAAAAGAAAAATAAAAACTTTTTTCATATTTTTTGGTTAGAGGTTATAGTGCTGATACCGCACTATTGGTTTATTCCCGGTCCGAATATACAAAAAAATTACCACAGGAATATTCGCTCAAAA
>JBLNAN010000326.1:0-7527 GCA_050259355.1 Syntrophothermus sp.
GTGAGAAACTTGCGCTGGATCGTTTCAACAATTATAAAAATCAACCATTACAGTTCTGTTTTAACGAAAAATTCACGGGAAAAGCTGCGGATTACGGAATTGACGTTTCACGGAGAACCCCAACAGGCATCCGGGCTGCGATCATCCGCGAGAAAGGCGTCAACCGCGACCGCGACATGGCAAATGCCTTGTATCTTGCTGGATTTGATGTGAAGGACGTGCACATGACCGATCTTATTTCCGGCAGGGAAACCCTTGAGGATGTAAATATGATCGCCTTTGTCGGAGGATTTTCAAATTCTGATGTTCTGGGATCAGCCAAGGGCTGGGCTGGGGCGTTTCTTTACAACGAAAAGGCAAAACAAACCCTGGATGCTTTCTATAGCCGTGAAGACACGCTGAGCCTGGGTGTTTGCAACGGGTGCCAGCTGATGGTTGAACTCGGGCTGATCTATCCGGGAATGGAAAATCACCCCGTGATGTCGTGGAACGACTCCCATAAATACGAATGCACCTTTGTGGCAGTTGATATTCAACCCAATCATTCCGTCATGCTGGGATCTCTCGCCGGTTCATCACTCGGTATCTGGGTAGCCCACGGAGAGGGGAAGTTCAATTTTGACGGGACGGAAGAACAGTATCATATTCCTGCAAAATTCAGATTCAGCGGTTATCCTGGCAATCCAAACGGGTCCATGTTTGATGCAGCCTGTATTTCTTCCATGGATGGCCGTCACCTGGCGATCATGCCTCATCTGGAAGATTCAGTGGTTCCCTGGCAATGGACTTATTATCCGCCAGACAGACAACAGGATGAAGTTACCCCGTGGATTGAAGCATTTGTAAATGCCCGTGAATGGATCAGGAAAAAAACAAACAAATGACCAAAACAATACTAATCACAGGAGCAACCAGTGGTTTCGGAAAAGCTGCTGCCTTTCGTTTTGCCAAAGAAAAGAACAATATCATCATCACCGGAAGAAGAGAAGACCGTTTGAAGAACCTTGCCGGTGAGCTGCAGAAAGAGTATGGTGTGAAAGTTCTTGATCTTTGCTTTGATGTCAGGGACAGGTATGCCGTTGAGCACGCGCTGGGATCCCTGCCGGAAGAATGGAAAAATATAGATGTTCTGGTAAATAATGCCGGACTCGCCGCCGGATTGAGTCCCTTTCAGGACGGTTCCGTGGATGACTGGGACCAGATGATCGATACCAATGTGAAAGGGCTGGTGTATGTCACCCGGATGATTGCCCCGGGGATGGTCGCCAGGAAAAGCGGTCATATCATCAACATCGGTTCCATCGCGGGGAAAGAAACTTATCCCAACGGTAACGTGTATTGCGGCAGTAAACATGCCGTGGATTCACTCACAAAGGCCATGCGGATTGATATGGTTCCCTACGGTATCAAAGTTACCCAGATCGCACCGGGTGCCGCTGAGACCGAATTTTCGCTGGTCAGGTTCAAATGGGATGAAGAAAAGGCAGCCAGCGTATACAAGGGTTTTCAGCCTTTACAACCCGAAGATGTGGCTGAAGCAATTTATTATGTAACTACTTTACCGGCTCACGTAAATATAAATGATCTCGTTATAATGCCTACTGCTCAGGCAAGCTCGATGCACTTCCATAAAAATCTTTGATTTAGTTTCTTAAAATAACTTCATGGAAATCACCAGGATTTTTGATCTTCTTCCGCATTATGAGGAGAAGTTCAAGCCGAAGGATGATGTATTGGCGGCCAAGGAAAATGGCAAATGGGTCAAATACAGTATCCAGCAGTACCGGGAAATTGTCGACATGATCAGTTACGGATTTCTTGCGCTGGGCGTACAAAAAGGTGACAGGATCGCCCAAATCAGCCCCAACCGTGCCGAATGGAATTTTATAGATATGGCCATCCTTCAGGTTGGCGCCATTCATGTTCCTATCTATCCCACCATCAGCGAATCAGATTACCAATATATTCTCAATCACGCGAAGGTTAAATTTGTTTTTGTTTCGGGAATGGATCTCCTCCGGAAAATCAAACATGTCATCCCGGAAATTCCTTCCATTCAGGATGTTTTTACTTACAAAGACCATCATGAATTAAAACACCTGAACGAGCTGATCGAGCTGGGAAGGCAGAATGAAAACCATAACAAACTGGACCTGGTCAGAGATTCCATCCTGACCAGTGATATGGCCACGATAATCTATACTTCAGGAACGACCGGCAATCCAAAAGGAGTGATGCTGACACATGCCAACATCATTTCAAATTTTAAAGCCACCGCGTATATCCCGCCATTTGGCGAGGAGGGACGGGCGGTAAGTTATCTCCCGCTTTGCCATGTTTATGAAAGAATGCTGAATTACCTGTACCAGTACCTAGGCATTTCAGTGTATTATGCTGAAAATATCGGCACCATCACCGATAACATGAAGGAGGTGAAACCGCATATCCTTTCAACGGTTCCGCGTTTGCTGGAAAAGGTATATGATAAACTTTTCGCGGCCGGACATAAAATGAAGGGTGCCAAAAGATGGATTTATTTCTGGGCACTGCACCTTGCATTGCGATATGAGCTGGATGGCAAAAATGGTCCGGCCTATGAACTGAAAAGAAAACTATACGACCGGCTCGTCTATTCCAAATGGAGAGAAGCACTGGGCGGTGAAATCGATGTGATTGTCAGTGGCGGAGCTGCCTTGCAACCGCGTCTTGCCCGTCTTTTCTGGGCTGCAGGCATTAGGGTGCTGGAAGGCTATGGGCTCACGGAGACTTCACCGGTAATAGCGGTTGCCGACCTTACCCCAGGCGGTGTCTGCTTTGGTACCGTTGGACGGGTCTTGAAAAATACCGAGGTAAAGATCGCGGAGGATAGCGAAATACTTTGCAAGGGGCCAGGGGTTATGATGGGCTATTATCAGGAACCTGATCTCACGCGTGAAGTAATTGATGAAGAGGGCTGGTTTCACACCGGCGACCTTGGCCACCTGGATATGGAAGGCCGATTGAAAATAACCGGCCGGAAGAAAGAACTCTTTAAAACTTCTTTTGGTAAATATGTAAGTCCACAGCTGATTGAAGATAAATTTAAAGAATCACTTTTTATCGATCAGCTGATCGTGGTGGGTGAAAACCAGAAGTTCCCGGCTGCCCTGATCGTGCCGGACTTTATATTCCTGAGGTCCTGGTGCAATGTAAAACAAGTTGAATATACCACCAATGCTGAAATGATCAGACATCCCAGGATACAGGCCCGGCTGAAACAGGAAATCGATAAATACAATGCCTGTTTCGGTGAAACCGAAAGGATCCGGAAATACACCCTTCTTGATACGGAATGGACTTTCGAGACCGGAGAAATCACGCCGACCCTTAAACTAAAAAGAAATTTTATCATCAATAAATATTCAGATCAGATCGTAAAACTTTTTGACTAGAATGCTCCGACCCACCCGACTTTTTGACCTGCTGGATCTATGCAAAAATGAATATCCGCCAAATCATGACATGTTCAGCGTCAGGGTAAACGGCATTTGGAAATCATATTCAGCTTCGCAATTCGTGGAAAATGTTAACCGGTTGAGCCTGGGATTTTTACAAATGGGCATTGCAGCAGGTACCAAAGTCGCCACGGTGATGAAAAACTGCCCTGAGTGGAATGTTTTCGACATGGCCCTCATGCAGGTCCGCGCCGTACAGGTCCCGGTTTATCCAACCATCAGCGAAGACAATTACAGGTACATTCTGAATGATGCTTGGGTGGAATATCTGGTTGTTTCGGACCAAAGCATCTATGACCGGATAAAGGGTATCCTGCCTGAAATTCCCACCCTGAAAGAGATCATTTCCATCGAAAAGATGGAGGGTATCACCCATTGGCTGGATATTCTCCGGCTGGGAGATGATCATCATGATCCTTCTGAACTGGAAAGGGTCAGGAGAGAAGTTGACCCGGAGGAAATGGTTACCATTATCTACACTTCAGGAACCACCGGAAGGCCAAAAGGAGTCATGCTCAACCACCGGAATTTCATTTCTAATGCGCTTGCCATGAGTACCATTCCCCTGCTGAATCACGGGGACCGGTCCATCAGTTTTCTTCCGCTTTGCCACGTGTATGAACGAACTGCCGGCTATTGTTACCAGTTGCTGGGTGTATCGGTATATTATGTACAGGATCTGGATGAGTTGTCGATGTGTATCCGGGAAGTAAAACCACATGTTTTTGCCTCGGTTCCGAGAATACTTGAAAAGGTTTACGGCGCTTTTATGACGAGCGGCAGGAACCTGTCGTTGATTCCCAGGATACTTTTTTTCTGGTCTGTCAGGCAGGGACACAAATTTGAGACAGGCAACCCAAAGAAGATATTTTACAGGCTAAAGCTGGCCATTGCCACCCTGCTGTTTCTGAAAAAGTGGAAGAATGCCCTGGGTGGTCACCTGAAAGTGATCATTTGCGGAAGCGCCTCGTTGCATCCCCGGCTTTCGAGGATTTACTGGGCCGCCGGGATGCCGGTTCTGGAAGCTTATGGCCTCACGGAAACTTCTCCCGGAATCAGCATGTTCAGTTTTAAAAAGGACGGTGTCAGATTCGGTACGGTAGGAGAACCACTGCAAGGTGTCCAGATCAAAATTGCCGCAGACGGGGAGATACTGGTGAAAAGTCCTGGTGTGATGATGGGATATTACAACCGTCCCGACCGTACCGCGGAGGCCATCGATGCTGACGGATGGTTCCATACCGGGGATATCGGTGAATTTGAAGATAACAGGTACCTGAAAATCACTGACCGCAAAAAAGAAATGTTTAAAACTTCCTCGGGAAAGTATATCGCTCCGCAAGTGATCGAGCAACGGCTGAAAGAATCTCCGTTCATTGAAAATATCATGGTGGTAGGCGAGAACAGAAAATGTACAGGTGCGCTCATCGTTCCTGACTTCCGCCATCTGAAAGCCTGGTGCGAGGTGAAACATATTCCTTTTGTTTCCCGCGAAAATGCCATTTCCAATCCTGTTATTATCAAGCGTTTCCAGCGAGAAGTAGATTTTTATAACCGGGATCTGGGGCAAACGGAAAAGATCAAGAAGTTTGTCCTGCTGAAAGAGGACTGGACCGTTGCCACGGGTGAATTTTCACCCACGCTGAAGCTGCGGCGAAAGGTCATCCAGGAAAAATTTCATGAAAAGATCGAGGAGATCTATTGTGATGAAATGTATGATTTCCAGAAGAAAAAACTCAGTGCAAAATCCTGAAAATCAGTTCTTTCATTAATTCCCCGTCGGGTACATTCACGCTGTCGACGCCTTTTGCCTTCAGATCAAATTCCCGTAAAAGCGAAATAACGGAAACTACCTTAGCGGCTGAATAATTCGAGGCGGCCGTCATGTAATCATTCACGAAAAAGGGATTGATACTCAATGCGGAAGCCACCGAAGTTCGTGATTTATCCTGAAGCGTATGCAGGATGAGCAGTTTTGAGAAGAAACCGTAAAGAATCGGCAAAAGCTTTAAAATGGGATTTTCTTTCGGGTTGAATCCAAAATGAAAGATGATCCGGTTGGCCCGGGTAATGTCTTTATTGCCAATGGCCTTTTGCAGCTCGAAAACATTGTAATCCTTGCTGATGCCAATGTTTTTCTCGATATAATCCTCAGCAATGGTGGATCCCTGTGGCAGGTTGATGATGAGTTTGCTGATTTCATTGACGATCCTGGAGAGATCACTGCCCAGAAATTCCGTCAGCAAAACGGCTCCTTTCGGCGTAATCAGATACCCTTTGGATTGCAGGTATCCCGTGATCCAGGATGGGATTTTATCGTCATACAAACGAGCAGACTCGAAAAGAACACCTTTTGCCTCGATTTTTTTAAAAACCGATTTTCGCCTGTCTGCCTTGGAATATTTATGTCCAAAAACCAGAAGGGTAGACGGCATCGGATTATCGACATATGACTCGAGATCCTCGATTTTATCCAGATCCTGCGCCTCTTTCACGATGATCACCTGGTAATTTGCCATCATCGGGAAACGCCTGGCATAATCGATAATCATGTTAATGTTTGAATCCTTCCCGTAAACAATGGTCTGATTGAACTCCTTTTCCATCTCGTTCAGAACATTATTTTCGATAAAATCGGAAATTTCATCAATAAAATAAGGTTCTTCGCCATAGAGAAAATAGACGGGATGATAGATCTTGTTTTTAAGATCGGTCAGGATGGATTCAAAACTGGTGGATCTTGCTGCCATCGGGAGAGTTAATCAAAACGAAGATGTTTAACCGTAAGGCCCATGGCTACCAGGTGCTTCAGTGTTTCAATGCCGATTTTCAGATGTTCCAGAACGAACTGTTCGGTAACAAACTGATCACTGATGGCTGTTTTAACGCCCGAGGCCACCATCGGCTGATCAGAAACCAGCAATAGCGCACCGGTCGGGATCTTGTTTGCAAATCCAACCGTGAATATCGTGGCCGTTTCCATATCGATGGCCATGGCTCTTGTTTGCGCCAGATAGCTCTTGAATTCATCATCATATTCCCACACCCGGCGGTTGGTTGTAAAAACGGTTCCGGTATAATAATTTCGCTGGTGTTCAATGATGGTGGTGGAAACTACTTTTTGCAGGTTAAAAGCCGGGAGTGCAGGAACACGCTCGGCGAAATAATCATCCGAAGTTCCTTCTCCCCTGATGGCTGCAATGGGCAGGATCAGGTCGCCCAGCACGTTCTTTTTCTTCAGACCACCGCATTTTCCAAGAAACAAACAGGCCTTTGGTTTAACGGCGCTGAGCAAATCCATGATGGTGGCCGCGTTGGGACTGCCAAATCCGAAATTGATCATGGTTATTTTGCCGGAAGTGGCAGTGGGCATGGCTTTTTCATGACTTTTAACCGAAACGCCTTCCATTTCACAGAAAAGATCAAGGTACTTCGAAAAATTGGTCAGCAAGATGTATTCACCAAATTCTTCCAATGGACATCCCGTGTACCTGGGCAGCCAGTCCTCAACAATTTCTTTTTTGGTTTTCATCTGAAAAACAGGAAATTCCCCGATGTCTGGTTTAACGGATTCCTTATCGCGAAGGTAACCATTTTCTTAAAATTTCGTAAGTTTGCCATTCATCAGTCCTATGCAGCTTTTAAACCTTCCTTCAGCGGATTTCAGGGTCCGGAACAATGGCAACCGCCGGGAGATCTTCGACCCGGTCAGGAAAAGATTCGTCGCCCTGACGCCGGAAGAATGGGTACGGCAAAATTTTATTCAATATCTCAACGGGATCAAAAACTACCCACTTTCTCTTCTCGGCATTGAGATCCCGCTGGTTTACAACGGGCTTAAAAAACGCTGTGATATCCTCGTGTGTAACAATTCCGGGAAACCCCGGCTGATCGTGGAATGCAAGGCACCGGAGGTGAAGATCAGTCAGGATGTGTTTCACCAGGTGGCCATCTACAATATGGCCATGAACGTTGAATTTCTCGTGGTAACGAATGGTCTCGATCATTTCATCTGCAGGATTGATCATGAAAA
>JBLNAN010000327.1:0-2975 GCA_050259355.1 Syntrophothermus sp.
ATGACCAGGCGGAACAGGGTGGTTTTTCCTGCCCCGTTGGGGCCGATCACGCCCACGATGCCGGCCGGCGGGAGCGAGAACGTAAGATTTTCAAACAACAGCTTGTCGTCAAATGCCTTTGCAACATCAACCACTTCAATAACTTTTGATCCCAGCCTGGGGCCGTTCGGAATATAAATCTCCAGTCTTTCTTCCTTCTGTTTCACATCCTCGTTGAGCAATCTTTCATAGGCGGCCAGTCGGGCTTTGCCTTTTGCCTGCCTTGCCTTGGGAGACATCCTGACCCACTCGAGCTCCCGTTCGAGGGTTTTCCTGCGCTTGCTTTCAGATTTCTCTTCCTGGGCCAGACGGTTCGACTTCTGTTCAAGCCATGAAGTATAGTTTCCCTGCCAGGGAATGCCTTCCCCGCGGTCGAGTTCCAGGATCCATCCGGCAACATTGTCGAGGAAATACCGGTCGTGGGTGATGGCGATTACCGTTCCCTTGTACTGCTTCAGGTGCTGCTCCAGCCACTGAACCGATTCAGCATCCAGGTGGTTGGTAGGCTCATCGAGCAGGAGGATGGCGGGTTCTTTGAGCAGAAGCCGGCAAAGGGCCACCCTGCGGCGTTCTCCTCCCGACAAAACACTCACCGGGCGATCACCTTCCGGACACCTGAGCGCATCCATTGCACGTTGCAGCCTGCTGTCGAGGTCCCAGGCGTTATGGTGATCCAGGAGTTCCGTCAGCTCGCCCTGTCGCTGTATGAGGGCATCCATTTCCCCGTCGCCCATCGGCTCAGCGAACCTCATATTCACCTGTTCGTATTCCTGAAGAAGATCCACCACTTCCTGCACGCCTTCCTTGACCACCTCGATCACCGTCTTCTGGTTATCCAGCAGCGGGTCCTGTTCAAGGTAACCCACGCTGTAACCCGGGGAGAAAACCACCTCCCCCTGGAAAGATTTCTCAACGCCGGCAATAATTTTCAGGAGGGTTGATTTTCCGGAACCATTCAGACCAATGATACCGATCTTGGCGCCATAGAAAAAGGACAAATAAATATTTTTCAGCACTTGTTTATGAGGAGGGAACGTTTTAGAAACGTTCACCATTGAAAAGATCACTTTGCGGTCGTCAGCCATATCTCTGTTTTTTTAGCGAAAATAATCAAAATGAAAATGTAAAGTGGTAAGTGTAAGGAAGTAAATTAATAAACTGCAAACCGGTGGCCCATTTAAAACCCTGCCTCTATTTTAGCAGTCTCGGCCTCCCAGCTAAAGTTGTTACGCACGTATTCAAGCCCTTTTCCGGCAAGCTGTGCAGCCTTATCGGGATGATCCAGCAGGTTGATGATGTGTTCTGCATATTCCCCGGGGGTATTTGCGATCAGGATTTCCTCTCCCGGCTTTGCCTCGAGGGCCTGGTTTGCCAAACCAGAGGTGATACACGGAAGTTCCATTGCCATGGCTTCCAGAAGCTTGTTTTGCAATCCCGTTCCGATCTGCATCGGCGCGATGAAGATTTTTGATCCGGCATAGCAATTCCTCATGTCGGGAACCCACCCGCTGACCGTCACGTTTTCTGATTTCAGCACGGAAACCCTCAGATGAGGAGATGCTCCCGCGATAAGCAGGGAGGTGTCAGGCTTTTTCCGGAGTACGAGAGGGAGAATTTTCGTTGCCAGGAACTCGGCAGCCATGATGTTGGGAGGATAGGCCATGTTCCCTGTAAAAACGAGATCGTATTCTTTGGCCGCCTCCATGGGTCTGAAAAAGGAAGTGTCGACACCATTTCTCACCACCCTGATCTGTTCCCGCAGGGGATGATCAATGAGATCGCGGTCGGGAATGGAGATAATGATCTTGTTATCGAATTTTTCGAAAATATCATGCTCGTATTTCAGTAACCGGGCATATTCCATCTTAAGGAAAGGCTTTAGATAGAAGGGCGACAGGGAGATTCTTCTTTCCACGCCTTTCGAGAAAACATCCTGGTAATCAAGGGTTTTCCTGACCGGTTGATCTTTCACATATTCTGCCACCCTTATCAGCTGGCAGAAGATATGATCGGGCTGATGCTTCTGAATGATCCTGTTTATCCTTGCGGCGATGGAAGGGTTAAAGAAATAACTGACCTGGAGCGGTTTGTCGGAGAATAATCCCCTGATCAGGTTAAAGAGTATGGTGATCTTGGAAATATTGATGATGTGAACTTCTTTCGCGTATTCTGAAAGCACCTCCACGGCTTTGTCATGCAGCACTGAATCATTCAGGGCACAAAGGATGACCTCGTGTTTTTTCGCGAATTGCTTCAGTTGATGGAAAGCCCGCAGCTTATCACCTTTTTCGGTAGGATAGGGTACTCGGGGCAATAATACGAAAAGCTTCATGGAGGCAGATTAGGGAGCAAAAATAAAAAAAACTTATTCAGCTTCCTGTTTTTTGATAAAAGCTGGTCAATTTTGCGATGATTTGATCACTCCGGTACTCGTTTTCTATCAGTTTCCGGGCTTCACGGCCCATTTTCAAACAAGATTCCTTATCCATCAGAACAGAAACGGCATCGGCAAAAGCTTCCGGAGAATCAGCTATTTTTATGTTTTTCCCATCTTCATAATGAATGCCCTCGGCACCAATGGACGTGGAAACAATACATTTTCCGGCCGCCATTCCTTCAATAATCTTGATCCTGATACCGCTGCCGGAAAGCAGGGGTACGATCATGATGGCTTTTGAATGCATAAAATCTCTTGCACATTCCACTTCTCCCACCACCTTCACGTTCGCCCGCCTGCAACGGGTAAGCCAGTCGGGCATATGTCTTCCGGCAATATAATAGGGTAGATCAGGGAATTTTTCATGGATCAGCGGCCAGACCTCATCCAGAAACCACCTTATCCCTTCTGAATTCGGCATCCAGTCCATCGCGCCAATCGAAAATAAGGAGGGGAATTCGAAGTGTTCATCGCCGGGGGGAAATTTTTCAAGATCAAT
>JBLNAN010000328.1:0-3697 GCA_050259355.1 Syntrophothermus sp.
GCCGACATCATTGCAACATTTAATCAGAACATCAACGAATCCAGCATTGCCAATAAAATTTTCCTGGTTCGTTCGTACGACAAGGATACTATCCCGACCACCAACACCGTAAGTGGTTCAAAAATCACTATTCATCCCTCGCAGAACCTGGGGACGGGATCGCAGTACCAGTTATACATGTTGCCCGGGATCACATCCACCAGTGGACAATCGCTGGCCTCCATTACGAGAACCTTTACCACTACCGGATCCTTTGCTCCTGCAGGGATGGTTGCCTATTGGAATTTTGAAAATAATGTGAACGACCAGGTGGGTAGTTTCAATCCTTCCTCAGGCGGTGTGATCGATCTTACCTATGCTCCTTCCTATAAGACAGCAGCAGGAATGGCCGGTCAGTTCAACGGAAGCACTACGCTAGTGGAAATTCCCAATGGCGACAGGCTTGACAGCACCGATAATTTCTCACTCAGCTTCTGGGTAAAGGCCGACTCTACCAAGCATGGCCAGTTTGTAATGGGACTTGCAGGATGGTTTGGTTTCCAGTTTGAGATCGCGGGTGACTACAAGGCGTGCAAACTGGCTGCGCAGTACAGGATCAATGACGGCACCTCTGCTTCAGAAGATTTGTGGTTCAATGGTGAACCTCTTACACCTCAAAGCTGGGTGGGATGGACTTTTTCGAAGGATCTGACCGGCGCGGGAGGAGTACAATACATTCTTGCAGACAAATGGGCACACGTTGCCTGTGTTTATAATGCGACAACGAAGGTGGGGACCCTGTATCTGAACGGGGAAAAGGTTAAGCAGCAGGATTTCAATCTATGGCCGGCAGGTGATCCCAAAAAGAATGTCGTTGGACTGAAATATGCCGGGCATCCCGGAAATAACACCTTCGTCTTCGGGTTTATCCAGGACAAGGTGGATCCAAGTATTCCTGATGACTGGGCAAAATATGAAGTTCCGACCAACAATCACTTTAAAGGTTTGCTTGATGATGTTCGTATTTTCCATTCAGCCCTTACAGAACAGGAAGTTCAGCTGATGTACAATTCCGAAAAACCATAAAAAAATTAATTGCAGAAGCAGGGGGTTTTCTCAAAACTCCTTGCTTTTTTGCTAATTATCCAATATGAGTATCCTCGTGAACAAATATTTTTGGTTGCAGGTATTGTTGCTGTCTGTTCTCCTTTCCTGTAAAAAGAAAGAAGAGCCCGTTGTAACCCCGGTTCCCGCGGATACCACTTCAAAACCGCTGGTACTCGACAGCATCCGGGTAAATACAACCGATTTCAAGGTGATGATTCCCAGGAATATCAGTTTCAGCCACACGGTAATTGAAGCGGTTTTTAATGAACCTGTTGATACGGCCGGTATTGCAGGAAGATTCCTTCTTTCTCCGGGTGTGCCGTTGTCGGTTGCATTATCCGATAAGAATAAAAAAGTGACCCTAACCGCCCGGGATACCCTTTCGGATTATGAAAAGCATTTCTTTAGCATTTCCAACCTTCTGACTGCGGCGAATGGGAAAAGACAATTTACCGGTTTTACCAGTGCTTTTTATACGGCTCTTGATTCAACGTATAAATTTCCGCAACTCACTGATGATGAATTGCTGACGTTGATCCAGCGGCAGACTTTTAAATATTTTTATGATTTTGCCGAGCCGGTCAGCGGAATGGCCAGGGAAAGGAACACTTCCGGAAACACGGTGACAACGGGAGGCTCGGGATTCGGGGTAATGGCATTGATCGTGGGAATTTCGAGAGGTTTTATCACCCGGGAGGAAGGGATGACCCGGCTAACTAAGATGGTAACTTTTCTTGAAACTTGTGATCGCTTTCACGGCGCGTGGCCCCACTGGCTCAACGGGGCGACAGGAAAAGTCGTCCCCTTTTCTCCTCAGGACAATGGTGCTGACCTGGTGGAAACCTCCTACATGATAGAAGGGCTGATCACCATGCGCCAGTACCTTGACACGCTGAATTCGAATGAAAAAACATTAAGGGACCGTATTCAGACGCTGATCAGCGGGGTACAGTATACCTGGTTCACGAGAGGCCAGAACGTGCTTTACTGGCATTGGTCACCCGACCAGAACTGGGTGATGAATATGCCCATCAGGGGTTATAATGAAACCCTGATCACCTATATCACTGCAGCAGCTTCAACTACCTACAGTATTTCCAAGCAGGTCTACACCCAGGGCTATGCCCAGAATGGTGCCATCAGGAATGGCAATACCTATTACGGCTACACTCTTCCTCTCGGGGAGGCTTACGGCGGACCGTTGTTTTTCACGCACTATTCGTTCCTTGGCCTGGATCCCAGGAACCTGCAGGATCAGTACTCGAATTACTGGCAGCAGAATGTGAACCAGTCGCTGATCAATTACACCTATTGCGTCAGCAATCCCCGCAACTACATCGGGTACAATTCAGCTTCCTGGGGGCTCACGGCAAGCGATGAACCGCAAGGCTACAGTGCACATTCGCCAACGAATGACAACGGGGTCATCACGCCAACGGCCGCCATTTCCTCGATACCCTATACCCCCGTGCAGTCGCTCAACACTATCCGGCATTTCTATTATATTCTGGGCGACCGGTTGTGGGGACCCTATGGCTTTTATGATGCTTTCGATGTAATGGACGGATGGTGGGCAAATTCATATCTTGCCATTGACCAGGGCCCTGAAATCTGCATGATCGAGAATTATCGTTCGCAGCTGCTCTGGAACCTGTTCATGTCAGCTCCTGACGTTCAACAGGGTTTGGTGAAGCTGGGATTTAGTTTTAAGTGATGGCGTTATGCCGAAAAAATGAAATAAAATGATCCAGCAACTTCTGAAAAATTCATCACTTCACGCCATCACGTCATCATACTATCACTTCTTCATAATTATATTCATTATGTTTCTTGAATCGAATACCATTGCCCAAAAAGTTGGGAAACAGCAAAATGCTGACGAAAAGCTGGTAGAGGAGCTGTTGGCAAAAATGACGATTGATGAGAAGGTGGGGCAACTTTCTCTTTTTACCTCTGACTGGTCGGTTACGGGTCCGTCCATCAATGAAAATTATAAGAAATTGATTCGTGAAGGCAAGGCAGGCGGCATTTTCAATGCTTACACGGTGGATTATGTAAAGGGATTGCAGAAAATCGCTGTTGAAGAATCCCGGTTAAAGATTCCGCTGTTGTTTGGCTATGACGTGATCCATGGTCACCGGACGATCTTTCCGGTTCCGCTTGGACAGGCTGCCAGCTGGGACCTGGCGCTTATCGAGGAATCCGAAAGAGTTGCCGCCAGGGAGGCCACGGCAGAAGGGATCAACTGGACCTTTGCCCCGATGGTGGACGTCACGCGTGATCCGCGCTGGGGGCGTGTAGACGAAGGCGCGGGTGAGGATACCTGGCTCGGCTGCAGAATTGCGGAGGCAAGAGTAAGGGGTTTTCAGGGAAAAGATCTGAAGGATCCATCCACATTGCTGGCCTGTGTCAAGCATTTTGCGGCTTATGGTGCGCCCCAGAGCGGCAGAGATTATAACCCGGCAGATATTTCGGAAGTCACGCTTCAGGAATGGTATTTACCGCCTTACAAAGCTGCTGTTGATGCCGGAGTAGCTACAGTAATGACCGCTTTCAATGAAATTTCCGGTGTCCCTTCCACCTCAAACCGTTGGCTGCTCACAGATCTGCT
>JBLNAN010000329.1:0-6397 GCA_050259355.1 Syntrophothermus sp.
GTTGCCACGATGGTTGTATAATGGGCATGAAATCCTTTTCCGCGTGTGGTCGCGTTGGTTTTAAAGTTAACCATCATCTTTGAGCCTGAAGTCATGGCAGGAGGCAAATTTTTTCCGGAAAAGGTTCCGAGAAGCTGGGCAGTCGAGTAATCATAAATTTCAATGTAATCTTTGATCCATTCGGTATCGATCGAATCAAAGACCAGTGTGACCGCCACCGCACCGGCCGGGAAAATTTTCCAGCTGCAGATCTGGTTGTTGCGGTACATGAACCTGCCGCTGCCATCAGTGAGTTCTCCCTCGCTTGCCGTGAGGGTTTGATTGAGACTGCAAAAATCGATGGGAATCGTCTCAAAGGTTGCCATGAAACCATTCTTGGTGACGGAGCTGTTGGAGGTGAACTTGAGTAACATCCTGGGTCCGGAGGATACCACCGGAGCGGGTGGGAGATTATTGCCCGACATCTGGCTGAGTACGGGAGCAGAGGTGTTCGGACCATCATACACCGTGAGGTAGTCAGAACTTGCAAGGTTTAGCCGTTTGATATCCAGTTTGACGGCAGAAATGCTGTCATCGGGGGCAATAAGCCAGTGACAGTCCGAGTCATTATAGTAACTGGCCACGGGCCCGCTGCCATCTTCCACCGAGCCGGTGCTGAACTTCGTTATCGCCTGCTGTCCGCTGCATCCTTGAGGATACAGAAAAGGATCAGGTTTTATGTGAACCACTGCTTGTTGGTGGTTGTTAAAATTGTTCCCGTTAGGATTAAGGTTGTTCAGATAAAAATACCCATCAAAATCACCACCCCATCCCCAGTTAAAATGAAAATAGTTGTTGTTCTGATAACCATCACAAACCCAGGCATGACCATTAATATTATCATCACCGCCATAGATCAATGGCTGGCCCTGGTCGAGATCGGATTTGAGCAGGTTTTCCCAGCCTGAATTGGAATAACTGCTTTTGGAAACCCAGATGGCCAACGACGAGTATTTAAAATAATTGATTAAACCCGCGGGAATTGCCGAAACAAAGGCCAGCGAAGCCGTGGGACCGTAACCCATGTCGACAGAAATTCCTGCATGCCAGCTCAACAGGGCGGCTGGATATGCTTCCTGTGTTTCCCTGTCGGTCATCCCGGTGAAAACATAACTCGTCGTATCAAAATGAGCACACTGGTCCCCATAGTCCTGGGAAGAAGCACAATGATATCCTGTTCCGTGAAAAGGATGACGCCAGTAATACAGGATCTGGGCCATGGCGGTTGCCACGCAGCCAACGGGGACATGCCCGTTATAACCTTGCGGGACAGCAGGATCGGCGGGACAAAAATAATTGTAAGGATAATTCTGGGCCCATTTCGACGTGAGAAGTGGTGCGACACTTCTGTCGATTTTCACTCCGGGTGCATTCTGAAGCGCTTCCCAGGCTTTGACAATAGTTGAATCAGGCTGTAGATCCAGCTTCCGGATCTGATCGATTTCCGAGGCTTTTTCTGATATCCAGTCTGCCAGGGCAGGAGGCTGATTTTCATCCCTCCATTCTCCTTCCGTTGAATAGCCTATCACCGGAATGGCACGATCTTCGGCCGAAACAATCACGAAGCCCTTTCCATCCTTCCAGTTGAAAATGTAAAAAACCTCGGCCTCATTTTTTCTGATCAGAAAATGACTGCTGATGCTGATGTTCTCTTGGCCATCTGGAACAACATTCCGGTAGTAAAAATTTATTGCAACCTTAGAAGCCCGGGAAAAATCAACAGTTTTGGAAAATGACAGCTGGAACAGGAATACGGGAAATATTATAAAAATCAATCTTCTCATGATCGATTATTGTTATGTTTTGTATAACCTAGACAAATAGGATAGATGAAGGTTGCCCGGGAATAAAAATAAGCAAAAAAAAAAGCATCTCCAGGGAGACGCCTTTTTTTAAAAGATTGAATGGTTTTCTATTCAACCACGATTTTTCTGTTGGTAATCCCCTGGCCGGTATGGATCCTGAGGACGTAAATCCCGGATGCAACATTGTTCAGGTTGATTTGTTCGGAAATATTTCCGGTTCTCATTCCGAGGTCTTTTGAAAACACCTGGATTCCCGAGGTGGAAACTATTTCCAGCCGGATATTCGTTGTCTGATCGATGTCAAAGTTTACATTCAGCTTGCTCTGAACAGGGTTTGGAAATACCCGGAGGTCGTTAACCGTCTTATCTTCCGTTCCAACGATCGTGGTATAGGATGCACCGAAACCGCCGCCCCTGATGGTGGAATTGGTTTTGAAAACGATCATCATTTTGCCTCCTGAAGTCACAGAAGGAGGAACCGTGGTGCCTGAATAGGTGCCCAGTTTCTGTGAAGTCACGTAATCGTAAACATCGATATAATCATTGGTAGCTTCTGTGTTGATGGAATCAAAAACCAGCGTAATGGAAGTAGCTCCAACCGGCTGAATTTTCCATTTGCAGGATTGTCCGTTGCGATACGGGAACCTGCCGCTGCCATCGGTGATAGTTCCTTCGGCAGTTGTAAGCATACCGTTGGAGTTGCAGAAGGGCGTTACCTGCGACTGGTAGGATGCCAGGAAACCATTGCCGGTAGTGGCTCCGTCGGTGGTAAAGGTAACCAGCATTTTAGGACCGGTAGAAGCTATCGGTGCGGTCGGGGGTGTGGTACCGGAATAGGTGCCAAGGAGCGTAGCGCTGGTGTTGTCGCCATCGTACACTTTGATCACATCATTGGGATCTGTATCCATCCTGTTGAATGTCAGTGATATGCTCATGACGCTGTCGTCGGGAGCAATCAGCCAGCTGCAGTTGCTGTTGGAAGCGTAATCTGAAACGGGGCCGCTGCCGTCCTCGATGGTGCCATAATCATAGGTTTTTACATCTTTGGAGCCTGTGCAACCTGCCGGGTAACCGGTGGTAAGCGGTTTAATATGAACCACTGCATTCTGGCTCTGAGAGAAATTGTACCCGCTGGGATTCAGGTTGGTCAGATAGAAATATCCATTTTCAGCTCCGCCCCATCCCCAGTTGAAATGGAAGAAGTTGGTTCCCTGATAACCGTCGCAAACCCAGGCATGTCCTCCGTTTGCCGGATCCTGACCGCCGTACTCGAGGGGCTGACCGTTATCAAGATCACCTTTCAGCAGATCTTCCCAGCCGGTGGTGGAATAACTGACTTTTGTAACGTACATTATTTCAGTAGAATACTTGAAATAATTCTTCATGGCATTGGGGATCTTGTTCAGGTAGCTTCCTGAACCGTCTGGTGCATAGTGCATATCAACCGAAACACCGGCATGATAGGAAATGAGCGCAACAGGATCGCATTCTGAACCGGGAGCATTGCTCATACCGTTCCAGTCGTAAGTGGTCTGGCCAAAGTTGGCGCACTGGGGACCATAGGAAGGCTGGGGCACGATGCAATGCGAACCCTGTCCGACCTCCGGATATCTCCAGTAAAACATGATCTGGGCCATTGCCGTGGCGACACAACCAACAGGAACGCGGCCATTGTATCCGGGAGAAGATCCTGGATCCTGCGGACACATAGAGTTGTAGGGGAAAGACTGATCCCAGGTGCAGGAAAGAAGCGGTTCAACATCACGGGAGCCGCGGTCGATCTGCAGGTCAGCGGGATCATCAGAAAGAAGACGATTCCAGGTGGTGGTGATATCCAGATCCGGCTGAAGCTGCCTGTTCCTGATCCATGAAATTTCTTCGGCTTTATTATTCATCCAGTAAACAAACTGGGAAGGCTGGTTCTCATCAGAATAAGATCCTGTGAATGAATAGCCGATCACGGGTGCTGCCGCGTCATCGGCAGAAATGATGATAAACCCTTCATCATTATTAATATTGAATACATAATAAACCGCTTCGTTTTCACGGGACACGGTAAAATCGGAAGTGATACGAATTTCCTGGTAGGGAACAGCTTTCCTGGCATTGACTACTTCATAATAGAAGTTTTTTCCTGCCAGCTGAGCGCTGTTTTTATCCACTTTTTTCGCGAAACCAGTAAGACTTAAGATCAGTGCGAAGACTGAAAGAAGGGTAAATGTTTTCTTCATTGGTTATTTATTGTTTTTGGTTTTTGCATACTTCACAAAAGTAATGATTTTTAAGATCATCTGTGATTTTTTAAAATGATTAATTTCGCACAAAAAACACGGGTATGCTGGTTAAAAACATCCATAAACTTGCTTTGGTTGATGAGAGTAATGCGTTAAAGGTCAGCGGTGCTGCCATGAAAGAAATGAATATTCTGGAAAATTCATGGCTTGAAGTCAGAAATGGCCGTATCCGCGATTATGGTAAAATGGATACCTGTCCGGAAAGTACCGGGGGTGAGGTGATTGATGCCTCGGGTAAAATGGTTTTTCCTTCTTTTTGCGATTCCCATACCCACCTGGTGTATGCCGGAAGCAGGGAAATAGAATATATTGATAAGATCAGGGGACTTTCATACGAGGAAATTGCGAAAAGGGGAGGGGGAATTTTGAATTCTGCAAGGAAGTTACATGAAGCATCAGAGGAAGCACTCGCTGAACAGGCCCTGGAACGGCTGAACGAGATCATCCGTTACGGTACCGGGGCAGTTGAGATCAAGAGCGGATATGGTCTTACGGTGGAAGATGAGATGAAGATGCTCAGGGTGATCAGAAAGTTAAAAGAATTGTCACCGCTCACCATCGTGGCGACTTTTCTCGGTGCCCATGCCGTTCCGGCTGAATACAAAGGCAGGCAGGCTGAATACGTGGACCTGATCATCAGCGAGATGATCCCGAGGGTAGCGGGTGAGGAACTGGCAGAGTATATTGATGTTTTTTGCGACCGCGGATTTTTCACGGTTGAAGAAACCGACAGGATCCTGCTTGCCGGTATGAAATTCGGTTTACGGCCCAAGATCCACGCGAACGAGCTGGATCGTTCAGGAGGGATACAGGTGGGGGTGAAATACAATGCACTTTCGGTGGATCATCTTGAGTTTACAGGTGAAGAAGAGATCCGGTGTTTGCTGAATTCAGATACCATGCCCACGGTGCTGCCGGGTGCGGCTTTCTTCCTGGGAATGGACTACGCGCCTGTAAGGAAGATGATCGACGCCGGCTTGCCTGTGGCGCTTGCCAGCGATTTTAACCCCGGGTCTTCCCCATCGGGGAACATGCAGTTCATTTTATCGATGGGTTGTATCAAATACAAGATGCTCCCGCAGGAGGCGGTTCACGCCGTTACACTCAATGGTGCGTACGCCATGGGACTCAGCGACGAACTGGGCAGTATCTCCAGAGGAAAAAAAGCCAATTTCTTCATCACCAAACCCATTCCGGGAATAGAGTTCATGCCTTATGCTTACGGGAGCAACAAGGTGGAAACAGTGATCCTTAATGGAAAGGTGCAATAGGGGAAATCCATGAATCTCCCCTATTGCATCACCATCACTTGATCACTTTCAGAGCCTCACGGGTGGAATTGATCAGTGGCTGAATAGAAATCTCGCTGCCGACTGCATTTTTCATCCACAGTTGCGGGATCAGTTTTCCTGCTGAATATATCCTGATCGATTCTTCTGCAAAATTCTTTCCTTTGAAAAACTGGTCAAGCTGGAACTCGATGAGGTGTCCTACAGGATAGTTGGAAAGATACAGCGGGTTATCGATCATATGTGAATATATGGCAAGGACCGGACTGTCTTTCACTCCAAAAATATCAGCATAATATTTATTCCATACCTCGATGGCAGAAGCGATCACCTGTTCTTTCAGTTGTTTTTTATCAGCGCCGGGATTTGCATAGAGCCATTTCCATACTTTCATATCCACCAGAGAAACACCCATTATCTCATAAGAGGCCCAGAAATTATCCAGCGCATTCATGGCTTCTTTATCAGGATCATTGTTTTTTATCCCAAGAACCTCAAGGTCATGTTTCTGGAAAGCAAAAGCATAGGCCTCGGTAAACGCGGTGTTGGGAACTCCGGCCATCATGAAATCATCCACCATGTACATGGAAATGGTCTGCTCTACATTATGTCCCAGTTCATGCATGGCGATATTATAACCTTTGTAATCCATGCCGCCTTTTGCAATTCTTGTACGAAGATGGGATTTGTCACCTTTCATGGCAGCGCCCCAGGCGTGGCCGGATCCTCTCGCGGGATCAACGGTGATATGAGAGCCGATCTCTTTGGCTTTTTCCGGGGCAAAACCCAGTTTTGTGAGGATGTTGGGGATATCTTTTTCAAAAGCCATAACATCCGGATATTTTGATTTTGTCTGTTTATCCAGTTTGGCCTGGTCGAGACCGCTTCTGGCTTTGAAACCATCGTACCAGATATCAAATGGCTGAAGCGGACGGCCCAAACGGCTGCTGATCAGTTTTCCCACTTCCCT
>JBLNAN010000330.1:0-5776 GCA_050259355.1 Syntrophothermus sp.
CGATGGCCCCGATGGAAGTACCGGCGATATAGTCGATCGGGATGCCGTTTTCCTCAAGCGCCCGGAGCACGCCGATATGGGCAGCACCCCTTGAACCGCCACCACTGAGTACAACGGCAACTTTCTGGGCCTCTGCCTGAAAGAAAAAGACGATAAAAAAGAAAAACAGGATCGGTGTTCTCATTGTCCGGTGGCTCGCACTGCAAAGATATAAAAGGAAGGGCGGATTCCCAATCCGCCCTTGATTGTCATACTAGCGGATTCCCAATCCGCCCTATTTGTTACTACTCGGATTCCCAATCCGCCCTTGATTGTCATACTAGCGGATTCCCAATCCGCCCTATTTGTTCACTTAAATCACTTAACTCACGCAACTCACGTAACTCACGCAACTCACGTAACTCACGTAACTCACGCAACTCACGCTAAATCATACTCAGCGCCTGTTCCAGGTCAGCAATGATGTCTTCGGGTTCTTCAATTCCCACGGAAAGACGAACGAGGTCATCGCTGATACCACCCTGGCGCTTGGCTTCCGGAGACAGTTTGGAATGTGTCATGGAGGCAGGATGCTGAATGAGCGTTTCGATTCCGCCAAGGGAAACAGCAAGAACACAGAATTTCACGTTATTCATCAGTTTCCGGCCGGCTTCGATGCCGCCTTTCAGACCAAAGCTCATCATGGCGCCGGGTCCTTTCATTAGTTTTTTGCCCAGTTCATACTGCGGATGAGATTTCAGTCCGGGATAAATGATCCAGTCAACTTTCGGGTGCTGGTCAAGGAATGCGGCAACCTTTATGGCATTCTCCTGTGCACGGTCCACGCGCAACGCGAGGGTCTTCAGTCCGCGGCGGGTTAGAAAAGCCTGGTGCGGATCCATGTTACAGCCGGAGGTAACCATCATGCTGCGAACCTTCTTATAATTTTCTTCGGTTTTTGCCACGATAATTCCCCCCACGATATCCGCATGACCATTCAGGAACTTGGTCAGTGAATGCAACACCACGTCGGCTCCCATGTCAATCGGATTCTGGAGATAAGGGCTGCAGAAAGTGTTATCCACGCAAACGGGAATGTTGTGCTGATGAGCGATTTCACAAATGGCCGGAATATCCGAGATCCCGATAGTAGGATTGGCGGGGGTTTCGAGATAGATCAGCGCGGTATTCGGCTGAATGGCGGCTTTTACTTTTTCAAGGTCAGTGGTATCAATATAGGTTGATTCCACCCCGAATTTCGAATAGGTGCCCTCGATCAGTCCCCGCGCAGGTCCATACACCGCGTTGTGACTGACAATATGTTTTCCGGCGCCCAGGAAGGCAAGATAAACCGCGTTAACCGCGCCCATCCCGGAGGAACAGGCAACACCGCCGAACCCGTGTTCAAGCTGGGCAATGGTTTGTTCAAGATCATGGATAGTAGGATTGCCGATACGGGTATAGATATATCCGTCGCTTTCACCGGCGAAGCACTGTGCACCATGTTCTGCACTCTGGAAAGCAAATGTTGAAGTCTGGTAAATGGGAGTGACCACACTGCCCATAGGATCTTTAACTCCTGCACCATGAACTAGCTGGGAGTTAAAACCTGATTTTTTTGAAGCCATTGTTGTTTTTTTTTGGGAGATAATCCCGTAGGTTATATTGATTTTAAAAATTATCGGATGACATTGATGGCAGTTTCAATCTCCTCTTTCAGATGACGTTTTACCGTGCAAAGGGCAGCAGAACTGACCAGCGCGGTGTCATATTTTTCAGGGAAATCTTTGGGAACATTAATGTTTATGGTGAATCTTTTAACCCTTTTCTTTTCAGGATCCATTTCGTAATCCATGTTCAGCGTGATGTTATCGGATGGCAATCCCCTCTGGATGCAAAAAGCCTGAACGTAAACACCGGCACAGGTTGCCAGCGATGCAAGGAAGAGAGAGAATGGATCCGGGGCAGTAGCTTCACCGCCGGCGGCAATACTCTGGTCCGTCTGAATGAGAAATCCCTTGAGGTTGGCATTTACTTTCCGGCCACCATTGAAAAACACGTCAATCATATTGAATATTTTTTTGAATGGTGCAAAGGTAGAAAAATTTCGTGATGACATGCGAGCAACTTCCAACGCTCAACGCTCAACGCTCAATTATCATCAATCAGTGATCATCAGTCTAATCAGTGTAAATCAGTGTGCTATTACAATCTTTTTTATCAACTTCCAACGCTCAACGCTCAATTATCTAGTATTAGTGAAAATCAGTATAATTCGTATAATCCGTGTTCTATTAGGTTAGTGATGACAATGGATTACTTCATCGAGAATTTAACATATTTTAAAGAACATTTTTGGATGCATGTCCTTAATCAATTTACTTTTGCAAAAAACTCTAACTCTTTATTTTACTATGAAAAAAGCTCTAGTTCTGATCTCAGCTATGATCATGTTTTGTCTTGTTGTTAAAGCACAGGATGAGGCAAGACTGATGCGCTTTCCGGCATTGTACGGGAATCAGGTGGTTTTCACCTACGCAGGCGACCTTTATTCGGTTGATCGTACCGGCGGTGTCGCCCGCAAACTGACCAACGATGAAAATGGTTATGAAATGTTTGCCCGCTTTTCCCCCGATGGTAAACAGATTGCATTCACCGGTCAGTATGATGGCAATACCGAAGTTTATCTTATTCCTTCGGAAGGTGGAGTTCCCAAAAGGATTACCTACACGGCCACGCTGAAAAGAGACGATGTTGCCGATCGTATGGGACCCAACAATATTGTCATGACCTGGCGGGATGATAAAAGCATTATCTATCGTTCACGGAAACAAACTTTTAATGATTTTAAAGGACAGCTCTTCGTGGCAGGCGTCAATGGCGGCCTTTCCGAAGAACTTCCACTGCCGGCAGGAGGCTTCTGCAGTTTTAATGCGGATAAGTCCAAAATGGCCTACAACCGTATCTTCCGCGAGTTCAGGACATGGAAGTACTACCACGGCGGAATGGCTGATGATGTCTGGATATATGACTTCAGGAACAAGACGACCGAAAACATCACCAATAACAAGGCACAGGATATTTTCCCGATGTGGGCCGGCGACAAGGTCTACTTCTGCAGCGACCGCGACAGGATCATGAACCTCTTTTCCTATGATCTCAAAACAAAAGAAACAAAAAAACTCACCAATTTCAGTGATTATGACATCAAGTTCCCGTCGCTTGGGAACGATGCCATCGTCTTTGAAAAAGGCGGATTCATCTTTACCTATGATCTTGCATCCGGAAATGTTACCAAACTCACCATCCGCATCGTGAATGATCTGATCACCGGGCGCAACCCGCTGAAAGATTTCAGCAAATTTCTTAATTCATCCAGCCTTTCTCCCGATGGCAAAAGAGTAGTTTTTGATGCCCGCGGTGACCTGGTTTCCGTTCCTGCTAAATCGGGGATCACCTATAACCTTACCAAAACTCCCGGCGTTCATGAAAGAAACGTGGCATGGTCGCCCAACGGGAAATACATTGCATATATTTCTGATAAAACCGGTGAAGATGAAATCTACCTGATGAACCAGGATGGAACGGGTGAAGATATTCAGCTCACCAAAAACGCCGATACTTACAAATACGCGATCACCTGGTCGCCGGATAGTAAAAAAATTCTATGGTCCGACAAACTGCTTCGCCTGCAGTATGTTGATGTTAATACCAAAGAAGTGACACTCGTGGCAGAGACCCGGGAGGGTGAATATGGAGACTATTCCTTTTCTCCCGACAGCAAATGGATCGTGTACACCAATCCTGAAAAATATTCACAAAACCGGATCTATCTGTACGAACTTGCCACGAAAAAATCAACCCCGGTTACCGATGGATGGTACGACTCCGGAAACGGCAGTTTCAGCAGCGATGGCAAATATCTGTTCTTCACCTCCAACCGTGATTTCAATCCTACCTATAGCTGGACCGAATGGAATCATTCCTACAGTGAAATGAGCCGCGTGTATTTTGTGACGCTGGCGAAAAAAACGAGTTCTCCATTTAAACCCGAGAATGACGAGGTGGCAATTACCAGGGAAGAAAAGGCAGAAGTTGCAAAGGAAGAAAAGACCAAAAAGAAGAAGGAAGAGGCAAAACAAATCGAGATGGTATCTCATGATATTAAAATTGATCTCGATGGCATCATGGACCGCATCATCGATCTTCCGCTGGAAGCAGCCGCCTACTACGGCGTTAATTGCACCGGTCGGTATGTCTATTATATCAAATCTTCGAAAGGAGAGACTTCCTTCATGATCTATGACCTTGAAGATAAAAAAGAATCGACGCTGGGCGATTACCGGAGTTATGAAATTTCCAGTGATGGTAAGAAAATGCTGATCGTGGATCACGGGAAACATGCCGTTATTGATATTCCGCATGGCAAGATTAACGTGAGCGACTGGATGAATCTCAGCAATATGAAATACTTCGTTGACCTGAAAGCTGAATGGAGCCAGATGTACCACGAAGCATGGCGCCAGATGAAATATTTTTATTTTGCACCGAATATGTCAGGCATTGACTGGGAAGGCGTGAAAAAGAAATATGAACCGTTGCTGCCTTACGTGAATCACAGGAATGATCTGAGTTATATCATGGGTGAGATGGTGGCAGAGCTGAGTACCGGCCATGCCTATATCGAAGGCGGTGACAAGCCTCAGCCCGAACGTATCAAGCAAGGCCTGCTGGGTGCAAAACTTTCAAGAGATGCATCAGGATATTATAAAATTGATAAAATCCTGAAAGGGGAGAACTGGACAAAGGATGCACGGTCGCCGCTTACCGAAGTCGGTGTGGATGTGAAGGAAGGTGATTATATCATTGAAGTGAATGGTCATTCCACCAAAGACATGACCGATATATATGAGTCACTGGTGAACACTGCCGACGATCAGGTTGAACTGACCGTGAATGCTGCGGCTTCTGAGACGGGCTCACACAAAGTGCTGGTGATTCCTGTTGATAATGAAGGATCACTGTATTATTACAACTGGGTACAGGAAAACATCAGGAAGGTGAATGAAGCAACAAATGGTGAAGTGGGCTATATTCATATTCCTGATATGGGACCGGAAGGATTGAATGAATTTGTGAAACATTTTTATCCGCAGATCAATAAACGTGCGCTCATCATCGATGATCGCGGCAATGGCGGCGGAAACGTGTCTCCCATGATCATCGAGCGCCTCAGCCGGGTGATGACGATGATCTCTATCATGAGAAACCAGTCACAAGCCGCGGGAAGGCTTACCATGAACTGGGGACCGAAATGTATCCTCATCGACCATTACTCAGCTTCCGATGGCGACCTTTTCCCGTACCAGTTCAAGAAGCTGGGCATCGGCAAATCCATCGGGACCCGTACCTGGGGAGGTGTTGTCGGTATCCGCGGCAGCTTGCCTTTCCTTGACGGCGGTTCGGTTCGTCGTCCGGAGTTTGCACCGTATGACACCGAAGGCAAAAAGTGGATCATCGAGGGCGAAGGCGTGGAACCAGATATTTATGTTGAGAATGATCCTGCTAAGGAATATGCAGGGGAAGATGAACAGCTAAACAAGGCTATCGAGGTGATAAAGGACGAGCTGAAATCGTGGCCGAAGGAACTGCCGGCAATACCGCCGTTCCCGGATAAGACAAAGTAATCAGAACTACGAAGTCAGAGTAAGGCGGAATTACAAATTCCGCCTTTTTTTTGCACATCCTTTTTGCCCTGCTGGCATTTAATTAACAAAACGCCGGATCCCGTTCTTTA
>JBLNAN010000331.1:0-3638 GCA_050259355.1 Syntrophothermus sp.
AAATTCGGTATCTCGGAAGTCCGTTCACTCGGGCTGGATACCAGCAGCGTGACGGTGGAAACCGTTCCACTGTTCATCGACAAGGAAATCCCGCTGATGCTGACCCGGCACCCGGAAAACAAAGGTTAGATTTTTTTAACCCCTGCAGGATATATCAAATCAGGGGAAACCATGGTTTTACGGTACAATGCCTTTTTTACAGCGGCCACAATATCCGTGGTTTCAAGATTGAATTTTCCAAGCAGTTGCTCTGGTGTCCCGCTCTCGCCAAAAGAATCATTCACTGCAACAAACTCCTGTGGAACAGGCATTTCCATTGCCAGAAACTGTGCAATTGAATCGCCAAGACCACCGTTACGCATGTGTTCTTCGGCCGTGACCACGCAGCCCGTTTTTCTTACAGAAGCCAGAACAGCAGCGGTATCCAGCGGCTTTATCGTGTGAATATTGATGATTTCGCAGGAAATTCCTTTTTTTTCAAGTTCTGCTCCAGCCTGAATGGCTTTCCAGACCATGTGCCCGGTGGCGAAGATGGATACATCCTTTCCTTCATTCAGAACAATCGCTTTACCTATTTCAAATTCCTGATCCGTAGGTGTAAAATTGGGAACCTTTGGTCTTCCGAAACGGAGATAGACCGGACCCTCGTGACCGGCAATGGCCAGCGTGGCAGCCTTCGTCTGGTTAAAATCACAGGGATTGATCACGGTCATGCCCGGCAGCATTTTCATCATGCCTATATCCTCCAGCACCTGGTGCGTCGCACCGTCTTCACCCAGAGTCACTCCGGCATGTGACGCGCATATCTTAACATTTTTGCAGGAATAAGCTACCGATTGCCGGATCTGGTCATAAACCCTGGAAGTGGAAAAGTTGGCAAAAGTACCGGTGAAAGGGATTTTACCGCCCGTGGCAAGTCCTGCCGCGATACAGATCATATTTGCCTCGGCAATTCCGACCTGGATAAAACGTTCCGGGAAATTACGTGCAAAGGCTTCCATTTTCATCGACGGGGTAAGGTCGGCACACAGGACGACAACATCAGGATTTTTAGTGCCCAGTTCGGCCAGTGCTTCGCCAAATCCTGAACGGGTATCTTTGGATCCGGTATTGGTAAATTCATTCATACGATTAGTAAAGTTTAACATTCAGGGTGATTCCGCCTTCCACCGTGAAAAACTTTTCAACGGTATATTCAGAACGGTTCGAGTATTTGGATCTGAAAACAGCACGGTATTTTCCCGGCTGGAGGTAGAGGGTTTCCTGTCCAGAAGCATTGTCGCGGAGATTGTAAACCCAGGTCAGACCTTCGTTGGTTTCAATGTACAGGCTGCCATAGCCGTTGGTGGCTTTCTGGATCACCACGATACCCGGAACCGGAATTTCAACGGTGGTGGTATGGCTCTGGGCGATCTCAATATCGGGGATGGTGATCCTCGGCAAACAAAGAATTTCGGCCTCGTAACGTCCAGTCAGATATTTCTCGGTCTGTTCAAATTGCTGCACGTTTAAAGTCTCGGTACTCCCTTTCTTCCGGATCACGCAGGGAAGATTACGGATGGTAGACGCGGGTCCCGCCCGGAAAGCGAGTGAACCCTGCGGGCATTCAATGCCGATGATGGTATGTTTTCCGGGGGTAAGCTTCACGGTATCCTTTCTGACCGGCGGAATGGTATGAACTACGACATCGTAGGTGAGCAGCGGATCAATCTGAAGCGTATCCGGCAGGCCCTTGCTGTTCATGGAATGAATGAAGTTGTACATGACCTTTCCTGAAACATCATCATAAAAAGTCATGTTCACATTGGTTTCCGTGGGTTTGTTGTACTGGTCAAGCAGGTTGACCTGAACCGAGGTGGGATTGAGCACCCTGGAAATGACAACATTCAATGCACTGACAAATTCTTTTTCGTTGGTGGCATCGTAATAGGATCCGACACAATCAAATGATTTGCGGAAATCTTTCCCGATACCGATGATAAAGGGTTTGAGGATGATGCCGTTTTTTTGCAGATTATGTGAAACAAGACATGGATCACCCCCGCATTCCTCAAGCCCATCAGTGATAAGGATGACGATGTTGCGGCAGTTATCGCAGGGGGGAAAGTCATTGATACTCTGTTCAAGAGAACCGGCAATGGGCGTGGTGCCTTTCGGCGTGATGGTTTTCAGTTTGTGTTTGATCCTTGCCACGTTATCAGGTCCGAAAGGAACTTCCAGTTTGGTGTCATTGCAAACTTGAGGCGGAAACTGGTACTGGTGCCCGTAAACCCTGAGCGCAAGTTCAAGGTTCCTGATGTTTTTCAAACTATCTAAAATATTTGAGAACAGCCTTGTCGCGATATTGAATTTAGTGTCGCTTTGCCATCTCCCGTACATGCTCTGGGAGGCGTCAAAAACGAAAAGAATCCGCGTGGTGGGCTTTGGACGCTCCTTCTCTTCCTGCTTCTGTGAAAAAACACTGCTGACGGTAATCAATACCAGCACTATGTTCAGAAGGATCTTTTTCAAATCAATAATCTCCTAAAGTTTCAGGAATCTGTGCCAGGGCCTTCATGAGTTGTTCATCATTCGGCGGTGTTCCATGCCATTCATGATTATCAAGCATAAAATCCACACCGTAGCCCATATGGGTTTTCATAAGTACCATTACCGGTTTACCTTTACCCGTCATCGTTTTCGCCAACCGCATCTTCTCACGCATCATTTCGAGATCATGTCCATCCATCTCGATCACCAGCCAGCCGAAAGCAGACATTTTCGCTTTAAGATCTCCCAAACCGACTACCTTTTCAACGGGACCGTCAATTTGTTGTCCATTATAATCAACGACAGCAATCAGATTATCGATTTCACGCGCGGCGGCAAACATCAGCGCTTCCCAGTTTTGTCCCTCCTGCAGTTCTCCATCACCGGTAAGACAATACACGAGATGTTCATCCTTGTCCATTTTTTTTGACAGGGCCATTCCTGCGGCCACCGACAATCCCTGACCCAGGGACCCCGAGGATATTCTGATACCGGGAGGACCGTCATGACTCGAAGGATGTCCCTGTAATTTGGAACCCAGTTTCCGGAACGATCCCAGGTCGTTCAGGGGCAGATAACCATATCTTGCAAGCACACTGTACCATACCGGCGAAAGATGTCCATTGGAAAGAAAAAATACATCTTCACCTTTTCCTTTCATGGTAAAATTTTCAGGATCCGGTTTCATGATGTCAAAATAAAGCATGGTCAGGAAATCTGAGCAACCGAGGGAGCCACCGGGGTGACCGGATGCCGCCCCGTGCGTCATCCGAAGCACATCACGACGAACTTGTGTAGAAATTTTTTGAATTTCCGGAATGGTTAACATGTTGGATAATATCGGGTTAGGATTTTCGTTTGGATCAGGTTCAATTTCATGGGAACGGCTTCAAAATTATCACATTTAAACGTGGCCAGCCATAAATGTTAATAAAAATGGATAAGAATTAACGGGCGCGGCTTCATTTTTATTTCTTTTGTTGTCCCAATGACGGATCTTTTAATGAATGAAAAATAAATTTCTTCTTCTTTTCTGCCTTGTCAGCTGGTTCCTGTCAGGCCATTGCAGTACTGCCGGATCCTATCCTGCCTTGCCGGATAGTGACTCT
>JBLNAN010000332.1:0-2509 GCA_050259355.1 Syntrophothermus sp.
CTCCAACAACCTTAAATCCCGCCTTAATTGCTTCATGATAAAAAAAATGCTCGTCCATAAAAGATTATCTTGAATTTTAATATTAAAAAGCTACTTAGAGTCCGTAGTCCCCTACCACCACGTCAAACTCCACAAAATCTCCTTCATCATTCAGTACTTCCGGGAATTCAAAGTGCTTGTTCGAGGGCTTTTTGGCCTCGATAAGTATCCCCGGCAGACTTTTGGAATCCTGACCTTTATGGATCACGAGATCCGTCCGGTCCTTCGTGTTGATATAAAACCCCGGCTGGTAAAAGGTATTCTTCAGAAAATCACCCAGATCATTCTTATTATGTTCCTCCGATTCCGTTTCATTCAGCCCGTCGAGGAGAACAATCAGGTTTCTTTTGAATTTTTCGATCTCGCTTCTTGAGGGTCTGACCTTGAGATAGGCTTTGTTGAGGGATTTACGGGGAGAGAGGATAATAGTCTGCATGGTCGGTATTCAGATTTGAACCAATGGCAACGATTTGGGTGTAATGTTTTTTACTGATCTTGTTATGCTATAATAACCATCCGCAAGTGCTAAAATATAAAAACTTCCGGAATTTCAGATCAATAAAGTAATACTCGACATGCCCAGGGTACTTGCAGTCAGCATAAAACTGTTGAGAAGGGAAATGATAAAAGAAATGATCTTTTCCCTTATCGTCATGGTAGCGCTGATACCGAGAAAAAACAAAAGGATTCCCATGAACAATGAAATGATAAACAGGGTAGGATAGGATCCTCCCCAGGCGGGAAACACGGTTCCCATTACTTTCCAGATAATGGCGACCGCCAGCGACGCTCCCGGAAAAGTTAATATGGATTGCGGTGAAAGAAAGGTTGAAGCTGCGTTTTTCATGATGGTGGATTTAAAGGTGAAAATCCCGGAAAGGGGATGATTCTCCTTTCCGGGTTGATCTTCCGGGGTTACTCTTTTTCCAGGAACACTTCTTTGTACAACCGTTCATTGGAAATGATCGTTACCGGCAGGGTAAGCTCTTTGTAACCGGGTTTGGTTGCCGTAAATACATAGATCCCTGAAGAAAGGTTCTTGATCCGGAAGCCTGAATGATTGTTCACCGAAATTTCCATGTTCTTATGTTCAGGATCTCCGTTGGTAAGGGTGATTTTTACATTGTGTACCGGCTTTTTTGTATCGGCTTCCAGGATCCGGCCGGCCAGATTCACATTTGACGACTGGCTAGACCCGAGCTTCCGGACTTCTTTGAAAGAATTGTAGAATTCTGACTCGCTTTTTCGCACCATCTCAACAGAAATATCAAGACCTGTCATGATATCCCGCAATTTTTTGAAGCATTCATCCATCTGCCGGTAAGTTGACTTCCGGTCTTTTCTGCCCAGCGCGGGCTGACTGGAAATTTTCTCATACTGATCCAGCAAAGTGGCAAGACGTTCCCGTTTCTCATTGGTCACATCAAAAGAAGTCATTTCATTCCCGTACTCAAGCGTGATGTCAAGGAGATTTCTTCCCCGGGCAAGCAGTTCTTCATCTTTGCAGTTGGAGAAATCACTTGGTTTGTAATAAACTTTCTTCTCCAGGGTCAGATTTTTCTTGTTGTGGGCATAGCCCGTTGCCTTGCTCGAGAGTTCAAGAATACAATCGATAACAATCTTCTTTTGGATCTGCTTGTCGAGCGTGAGCCCTTTCAGACTCAATTCAAATTGCTGGTCCAATTTTCGTATTTCCGCCAGAACAGCCTTCAGGTCGTTTTGATAATCCTTCATACCAGGAATCCTGTTGACAAGTTCGCTGTTCTGATCCAGTTTTTCATCGGTCAGGACGCTCATCCTGAACCATCTTTGAAATGAAATGTTCATAATGTAATAGATTAAAATTTAAAAATAATCAGGCGCATATGGTGGTGCGGGTATCCTGTCAATTAAAGTTTCATTGGTTTTAAAAAAAACATTCGCCGCATCAGCAAAACCATTTTGTTCATTGAAAAAAAACTCATTCCCTTCTCCAATGCGATCACAGGGTTCAAAAAAATCATCGCTGCCGGCGAAAAAATGATTTCTTACCTCGTTTAAATGATTTCTTACTTCGTTTAAATCATTTCTTGTGTCAATTATGTCATCTCTTACTTCGTTTAAATCATTTCTTGTGTCAATTATGTCATATCGTGCTACATTTAAATCATCTCTTACTTCATTTAAATCATCTCTTGTGTCATTTAAATCATGCAGGACGTTAATTAATCCATGGCTTGTTTCAGTTAAACCAGTTGTTCCGGTGTAAAAAGAAAAGGCGGATAAAGAAAAACCATCCATTACCTTTGAAAAAAGGCATTGGAGGGATTCGAAACTGATTTCTTCCGTTGATAAGAAAGAGATTTCTGCAAAAAAGAGGGTTGAACCTGTCAGTAATGTTTTTGAATGCACGATTAAACTCGTTGAAGATTTGTAAAGAGCTTAATCCGGGAATTTCAAAAAGGTGAAAGGTTTTTCAGAAGGAGTTATT
>JBLNAN010000333.1:0-3669 GCA_050259355.1 Syntrophothermus sp.
GTTTGCGTCAGGGATCTTTCGGAACGCAGAAAACCTTCCTTGTCTGCATCCAGAATAGCCACCAGTGACACCTCAGGGAGGTCCAGTCCTTCACGTAAAAGGTTCACGCCAATAAGTACATCAAAGCTGCCCATTCTGAGATCCCTGAGAATTTCTACCCGCTCGAGGGTTGCTACATCCGAATGGATATACCGGCAACGAATGTCCCTGCGGGTAAAATATTTGGCCAGTTCTTCGGCCATTCTCTTGGTGAGCGTGGTCACCAGCGTCCGTTCATTTTTAGCCGTGCGCTGATTGATTTCGTCCATCAGGTCATCAACCTGGTTCTGGCTGGGGCGTACTTCAATGACAGGATCCAGCAAGCCAGTGGGACGGATGACCTGTTCTACCACGATTCCCTCGCTTTTCTGCAATTCATAATCAGCAGGGGTGGCACTGACAAAAATGACCTGGTTGATCATTCTTTCAAATTCTTCAAATTTCAGGGGGCGATTGTCCATGGCGGAGGGCAATCGAAAACCGAATTCAACAAGATTTTGTTTTCTGGACCGGTCACCCCCGTACATGGCGCGTACCTGGGGCAGGGTAACATGACTTTCATCCATGATCAGAATGTAATCATCAGGAAAAAAATCCATCAGGCAAAAGGGCCTGGACCCGGGCAAACGTCCGTCGAAATATCTCGAGTAATTTTCAATACCGCTGCAATAGCCAAGTTCCCGCATCATTTCCATATCGTATGTCACCCTTTCTTCAAGCCGTTTGGCCTCCAGGTGTTTCCCGATTTCCTTGAAATAATTTACCTGTTTTAAAAGGTCATCCTGTATCTCGTAGATCGCCTGCTGCATTTTATCTTTCGAGGTGACAAAAATATTGGCAGGATAAATGGCAAGATTTTCAACGTAATCATATCTGTGTCCTGTCAAAGGATCAATTGACTCAATGGATTCCACATCATCACCCCAGAAAATGATCCTGAAGGCATAATCCAGATAGGCGGGAAAAATATCCACGGTATCGCCCCTGACCCTGAATTTTCCCCGGGTAAAATCAATTTCCGTTCGTGAATAGAGGCTGTTCACAAGGGAGTGGAGAAACTTGTTCCGGTTGATCTTTTCTTTCACGGAAATCCGGATGATGTTGGATGTAAAATCATCAGGATTACCTATGCCATAGATACAGGAAACCGAAGAAACCACGATCACATCGCGTCTCCCGGAGAGCAGGGCAGAAGACGTGCTGAGCCGGAGTTTTTCAATTTCCTCGTTAATCGCGAGATCCTTCTCGATATAGGTATTGGTGACGGGGATGTAAGCTTCCGGCTGATAATAATCATAATAGGAAACGAAAAATTCCACTGCATTATCTGGGAAAAACTGCTTGAATTCACCGTAAAGCTGCGCGGCCAGCGTCTTGTTGTGACTCAGTACCAATGCAGGCCTGTTTATTTCCTGCAAGACATTGGCAATGGTGAACGTTTTACCGGAGCCAGTCACACCCACGAGCACCTGGGCAGGATCTCCATTGTTAATCCCTTCAACCAGCTGCCGTATGGCTTCGGGCTGATCTCCTGTCGGCCTGAAAGAGGATGTTATCTTGAAATTCATATCAATCGCGGGTTAAATAAACGGAAACCGGGTAATGATCAGAAATATCAATATTATAACGTTTATACCCGAAAGCTTTGTACATCCCGTTGAAAAGAATATAATCAATGCGGAAGGAGGGGAATTTTCCCGCATAGGTATTGCCAAAGGCACTTTTGCCGGATTGCCGGAAAGAGTCTTTAAAACCTTCTGAAACTTTATGAAATGTATAAGACCCCGGTGTATCATTGAAATCGCCACAAATAATCACGGGATATGGTGATTGAGAAATCTGGCGGGAGAGGATATCAACCTGCCGGGCACGAATTATGAACGCATTTTTCAACTTATAAAAAATCTTCATAAACCCTTCCCGGATAGGAACTTCGCTTTCCTCGTCAGCCGCCTCCGGAACAGTTAATTTTGAATAAACAGAATAGTCCTCGGGTCCCAGGCTGATGGATTTCAGATGCAGGTTGTATAGCCTTACCCGTTCTTTTCCGATAAGAATGTCGGCATAGACTGCAAAAACATTCATCCGGTTCAGACGGATGTACCCGGTTGTAAGAATGGGATAGGCAGAAAAAATAGCCATGGCATCCACTTTCCTGGCATCCTTGATAGGATTATAGTTTTTGTAAGCATAATGAGGAAGGTGGATAGCATCAGCGAAAGACGGAAGAATTAAGTTACTGTCTGCTGACCGGGCCAGAAATTCCTGAATACAAACAATATCAGGTTTTTCACCACTGATGAACCTGGTTACATCGGTGTGGATCCCCTGTCCGTATTTTTCCTTTGATACGCCATACAGGCTGTGTACATTATAGGTGAGAATTTTAATTCCACCGGAAGGAATACCATCATTCTGGGGGACAAAACGGATCAGTGAGAAAAGGTTGTTATATCCTGCAACGATGGCCAGTAGCGAGATGAAAATATACTTCTTCCACAGAATCAGCCAGATCAGGATAAAAAGCAGGTTAATGGCCAAAAACAGTGGATATGCCAGGCCGAAAAAAGCAAGGGGCCAGAATTTTTCAGGACTTATATACGGTGCCAGGTAACTGAGCAGCAGGCATAGCACGAATATTATATTCAGGATCAGAAAAATGGTAGAGAGGAAGGATATTCTTCTTTTTTTTATAGCCATTTTAATTTTTCTTTCCGGAAGCTTTGAACAAGTAATCCTTTTCTTCTTTGGTCAGACTGTCATATCCGCCTTTTGAAATTTTTTCCAGGATCGTATCAATCTTTTGCTGGCGCTCAGTTTTTGAGATATTATATTCTTCATCGCTCATGGGTCTGGATGCGTGTGAATTGGAGGAGGCCTTCTGTTTCCGTGTAAAGGCAGAACTGAACGATTTTGCAAAATTCCCCCTGTTTCCATTGGCATAAGGTGCTTTTTTGAGGAATAATACATAAAGAACGCCAAATAATGCCCCGCCGATGTGTGCTATATGACCACCGGAATTGGTTCCCGACATGGAAAAAAAGTCCAGAATAAATAGGATGAGGGCCAGGTAAATGATTTTCACCGGTCCAATGAATATCAGTTGAATGTTATAGTTCGGGACATAGAAGGATATGCCCATCACAATGGCCATCACGGATGCAGAAGCGCCGAGGGCCATGCTGTTTCTCAGCGAATCTTCAAAAAGCGGAAATGTGTTGTAAAAAAGTATGTACAGCAATGCGCCTGCAATTCCACCGGCAATGTACGTGATCAGTAATTTTCGCTGGCTCAGGTAGGTCAGGAAAATTTTTCCAAACCAATACAGCCACAGCATGTTGAAAAGGATGTGGAGGAAATCGAAATGAAGGAACATGTAGGTGAAAATGGTCCATGGCCGTGAGAGCAGGGAGGGAAGGTAGGCAGGTACCGCCAGGTTGGTCATGAGCAGTATCTCCGCATATTCCTGTGGCGTACGGTAAAGTGAAGTGATTACCAGCACTACTTTAACAAAGATCCAAACGAGAATATTTATAATGATCAGACGTGACAACACGTTTTTTTGCCCAAAAAAATTCTTTATCTGATCTACTGGTCCCTGATTATAATTCATACATTCCTCCTAAAATC
>JBLNAN010000334.1:0-4050 GCA_050259355.1 Syntrophothermus sp.
ATAAATCTGAAGATATTTCCGGTTATAAGTTTGGTTGTTTTTTCAAGATCATACAGCTTTTTATCGTCCCTGGACCCATCAGGTTTCCCTTGTTTACGGAGCATAATCAGGGAGATGACCACGAGATACAGGGAAATGGTCAGCAGCACCCAGGAAACAATCTGCAGGGGAGAATTCGGATCAACCCACCAGCGGTCGTAACTCCAGGATATCAGAATCGCGATGCATTCCCATACCAGTAAGCGGAAGAAGCCATGGCTTTTGACATCAACAAGAACTCTTTTGGATAAGATCACGAACAACATGGTGAGACCGGCGAAAATCATTGCATGCATATTCTAAAAATACAATATTAATTTCAAATTGCCGAGATGTACAAAAAAAAGGTGCCCCTTTCGGAACACCTTCTTTTAAAATCATGCGGAAAATGAATTTCCCATTAATTTTTTATTATTTCTGAACCTTAACATTCAGGGTGATACTTCCACCACTTGTTCCTGTAATGGTAACAACCTGGATGAGGCCCATTTTTCCGTTAGCGGCGATGAAAGCAAGAACTTTATCATTTGAAAGATGCGGCAAAACAGTGGCAGTTGCACCGGTTGCCATCTGAACGATCTTGGAATCATCGGTTACCGTGGCAAAATCAACTTGTCCGGTTACATCCTTGAACTTGGTGGCATTGCGTGTACTCCATGTGGCAGGGCCATTGGTACCGTTGAATACTTCAGCAGCGCTCGGATCACTGGGAGCAGCCAGGGTAGCCAGGTTTGTGGCTCCATAGTAATACATCCAGTCAATCTTTGCTGAATTCAATTTCGCATCATTGAGGTTATAAATGGTTCCGTCGATAGATGCAAATGAACTACCGGTTGTACTACCCTGTGCACCAAGAATTTTCTGGGTAAAGGTGTTGATCTCACCGGCAGCGGCGGTGGTGGTAATGGTCAAACTGATTTCCTTGGTCTGGTTATCCTTGTCCGTAACTTTTACATACCATTTTGTTGCACCCACCTGGGTTGCAGTATCTGTAAAGCTGAAATTAATGGTATTGGTATTAAGCGTGGTGTCCCAGGTTTGCGGTGAATTATTGTAAACTTTGGTAATGGTCAGCTTGGTCAGCTTGGCGTTGGATGTCGTGTTGGAACTTGCGTTCACACCGATTTTATAAGGAGTACCCTGAGCAATCGTCTGATCTGAAGAGATATAACCACTGCCACCAATGAAATTAATATTGGGTGCGGTACTTGCAGGAGTTGTGGTATTGTCGCTGCTGCTGCATGATGTAAAGAAGGCCATTCCAGCGAGGAGACATGCGCCTAATAATGTTTTTAACTGTTTCATAGCTTAATTACTGTTTATTTAGTTTAACAATATGCTTACAAATGTAACTATACTTATTAAATTTAATTACACCTGAAGCGAAAGATTTATTTTATTGACGTGTTTCCATACTGCAATTTTCATGAAAAACACGACTTTTGCATAAAATATTATTATGTTCAACAAAAAAGATGACAAAAAAGATGCCTCCCTTTCAGCCAGAACCGAACTTTCAGCCCTTGGCGAGTTTGGACTGATCGATCATCTGACGAAAAATTTTGCTGTTACAGGCGAAACTACCGTTAAGGGAGTAGGTGATGATGCAGCTGTAATCGATACAAAAGGAGATCTTCTGCTGTTATCAACCGACCTCCTGATTGAAGGTGTTCATTTTGATCTGACCTATATGCCCTTGCGGCACCTGGGTTACAAAGCCGTGGTGGTAAATGTTTCCGATATAGCTGCCATGAACGGGATACCCCGGCAGATCACTGTTTCAATCGCGGTATCTAACCGGTTCCCTGTTGAGGCTCTTGATGAACTTTATACGGGGATAAAACTGGCATGTGAAAAGTATAAGGTGGACCTGGTGGGTGGCGATACCAGCTCCAGTACAAAGGGACTGATGCTGTCGGTGACCGTAACGGGTACGGCAAAATCCGGCGAGATCACCTACAGGAACGGTGCAAAAGATGGCGATCTGTTATGCGTGACCGGAGATCTGGGCGGTGCCTATGCCGGTTTGCTTCTTCTGGAAAGAGAAAAACAGGTATTCAGGGCAAATCCCAATATGCAACCGGAGCTTGATGGTTATGAATATGTGCTGGGAAGACAGCTGAAACCCGAAGCGCGTACCGACCTGAGAACCCTTTTATCAGGAGCAGGTGTGAAACCAACGGCCATGATTGATATTTCCGACGGACTTGCTTCAGAAGTAATGCATATCTGCAAACAATCTCACAAAGGGTGCCGTATCTATGAAGAAAAAATTCCACTATCGGATGAGACCCGCAAACTGGCAATGGAATTTAAAATTGCTCCCTCCATTTGCGCCCTGAGTGGCGGCGAAGATTACGAACTGCTTTTTACCATCAGTCAGGCTGATTATGAGAAGATCAGGGATTTTCCGGAAATCTCCGTCGTGGGTCATCTTACGAAAAATGAAGAAGAAAAAATCCTGATCACTTCTGATGGTAAACTGCTGGAACTGAAAGCCCAGGGATGGGATGCCATGCGGGAGAAATAATAAAGAAAATATATTAATTAGATTGATTCTTTGTAACTTTGCAAAACACTCGTCAAAAGTACACGGAAGGATAATAAAAGCCAATTTGGCAGGTTTGTTTTCATGGTATGATAAGTGTCTTTGTTGAATTTAAACTTACTTGAATGGAATCGGAAACCAATAAATTCCTGGATGAATTTACACAGGGTGAATATAAATATGGTTTCGTTACGGATATTGAAACGGACTATGCTCCGAAGGGACTGAACGAGGAAACCATCCGCTTTATTTCTGCAAAAAAAAACGAGCCTGAATTTCTCCTTGAATTTCGTCTGAAAGCGTATCGTCACTGGCTCACGATGAAGATGCCCAGATGGGCACATCTGAGATATCCTGAAATTGATTTTCAGGACATTATCTATTATGCTGCGCCAAAAAAGAAAAAAGAACTGGCCAGTCTGGACGAGGTGGATCCGGAATTACTGGACACTTTCAAAAAGCTGGGTATTTCTCTTGAAGAACAAAAAAAACTCGCTGGCGTGGCCGTGGATGCGGTGATCGACAGTGTTTCCGTAAAGACGACGTTCAGTGAAACGCTTTCCAAACTGGGAATTATTTTCTGTTCTTTCAGTGAGGCGGTTCAGAAACACCCCGACCTGGTAAAGCAATACATGGGGTCCGTAGTTCCGTATACCGATAATTTCTTTGCCACCCTGAATTCAGCGGTTTTCAGTGATGGCTCCTTCTGCTACATACCCAAAGGTGTTCGTTGCCCGGTGGAACTTTCTACCTATTTCCGTATCAATGCCGCGAATACCGGCCAGTTTGAGCGAACCCTGATCATTGCCGACGAAGGTGCTTACGTGAGTTACATGGAAGGGTGCACGGCCCCGCAGCGGGATGAAAACCAGCTTCACGCCGCCATTGTTGAAATTGTAGCACTCAAGGATGCGGAAGTGAAGAATTCAACCGTTCAAAACTGGTATCCAGGGAATAAGAAAGGAGAAGGCGGAATTTATAATTTCGTGACCAAAAGGGGAATCTGCAAGGGCAGCAACTCCAAAATTTCATGGACCCAGGTGGAAACAGGTTCGGCCATCACCTGGAAATATCCAAGCTGTATTCTGCTGGGAGATAATTCCGTGGGAGAATTTTATTCGGTGGCGGTGACCAATAACATGCAACAAGCCGATACAGGAACCAAGATGCAGCATCTTGGAAAAAATACCCGGAGCACGATTATTTCCAAAGGTATTTCTGCCGGATTTGGTCAGAACAGCTACAGGGGGCTTGTCCGCATCAGCAAAAATGCCATGAATGCAAGAAATTATTCACAGTGTGATTCACTTCTTCTTGGCGACAAATGCGGTGCACATACTTTTCCCTATATCCAGGTTGAAAATAAATCGTCCATCGTTGAACACGAGGCAACCACTTCAAAGATCTCTGAAGATCAGCTGTTTTATTGTCAGCAAAGAGGCATTGATACAGAAAGCGCCATC
>JBLNAN010000335.1:0-2773 GCA_050259355.1 Syntrophothermus sp.
TTTCTGAAACCGGACCTCTTCCCCAGGAATCAATCAGCACCTTTACTTTAAGACCTGACTTGGCTTTTGCCGTGAGAGCATCCCTGAATTTCACCCCCACGTGATCGTTGGCAAACTTGTAAGTTTCGAGATAGATAAACTTTTCAGCTTTATCTATATCGTTGAGGATCTGATTGTAAAACTTCAGAGGATCGTCTATTACCAGGTATTCCATGCGATAAAATTATAATAAATTCGTAAGTTTGCAAAAAAGGAACTATGATCGTTTCCATGACCGGCTTCGGCAAGACCGTGGCCGAATTCCCCGGAAAAAAATTTACTATCGAGATCCGTTCTCTCAACAACAAGGGAATCGATATCAATCTGAAAATGCCCGCGGTTTTCCGTGACAAAGAACCGGAGATCAGGACAATCCTGTCGCAGCGGCTGGAAAGGGGAAAGGTAGACATTTTGATTCTCCCTGAAAATACCGGCAGTGCCATCGGATCCTCTATCAATAAAACCCTGGCACAGCAATACTATCTCGAACTCCGCCAGTTGCAGGTTCTCCTTAAAGAAGAATCCAGCGAAAGCATTCTGCCGCTGGTATTGAGAATGCCCGATGTTCTTCAGGTAGATTTTTATGATCCTGAAGAAGGCGACTGGTCGCTGTTGAAGGAAAAAATTATCGAAGCCGTGGATCTGCTGAATGAGTTTCGGCAGCGCGAGGGTAAAATCCTTGCGGAAGACATTATCAGCCGTGTCCGTCTCATCCTCAATTCCCTTGAAGAGATCGGCCAGTTTGAAGACCAGCGCATTCTGGGCATTCGTGAAAAAATGCGCAGCAACATCCAGAAGTATCTGGCACAGGAAAACCTGATCATGCCCGGCGAGAACCGGTTTGAGCAGGAGATGATCTTTTATCTGGAAAGGCTGGACATCACTGAAGAAAAGATACGGCTGAAAAAGCATTGTGATTATTTTCTGGAAACTTTGGATGAACCGTCGTCGCAGGGAAAGAAACTGGGGTTTATCAGCCAGGAGATGGGCCGGGAGATCAATACGATCGGCTCCAAGGCAAATGATGCCGCCATCCAGAAGATCGTGGTTGGCATGAAAGATGAACTAGAGAAAATTAAAGAACAATTGCTAAATATCCTCTGAATCCTGATGAAAGGAAAAGCCATCATCATATCTGCGCCGTCGGGTGCGGGAAAGACGACTATCGTCAAAAGCCTGCTCTCCTGTATCAGCAATCTTGAATTTTCAATATCCTGTACCAGCCGACCGATCAGGGCCGGCGAAACGGACGGCAAGGATTATACTTTTATTTCCGCCGAAGCATTCAGACAGGATATCGGCCGGGACCGGTTCGTGGAATGGCAGGAGGTTTATCCCGGAAGCTTTTACGGTACACCCAAAAAGGAGGTAGAAAGGATCTGGGCTAAAGGAAACACGGTTATTTTCGAAGTAGACGTGATCGGCGGAATGAATCTCAAAAAATATTTCGGCGACCATGCCCTGTCTGTCTTTATCCGTCCGCCCAAACAGGAAGATCTTGAACACAGGCTTCGTGCGCGGGGAACCGAAGACGAGGCAGCGTTACAGAAAAGAATCGGCAAGGCAACCTACGAGCTGGGCTTTGCCGGTCAGTTTGACCGGGTAATCATCAACGACAACCTGGAACAGGCGTGCTCGGAAGCCTGCGCTATGGTGAGAGATTTTATCAACGGCTGATGACTGGAAAATCCAAAACCGGTTTATTTTTCGGATCATTTAACCCGGTCCATACCGGGCATCTGGTCATAGCCGGTTACATGGCCGAATATACCGACCTGAAAGATATCTGGTTTGTGGTTTCCCCTCAAAATCCGCTCAAGGAGAAAGCTTCCCTGCTGGAAGACAACCACCGGCTTTACATGGTCAACCTGGCCGTGGAGGATGATCCCCGCCTGAAAGCTTCCTCCATTGAATTTCATCTGCCCAAACCTTCCTATACGATTGACACGCTGACGTATCTTTCAGAAAAATATCCTGAAAAAGAGTTCGTGCTGATTGCCGGTCAGGATAACCTGCAGAGCTTCCACAAATGGAAGAATTACGAGCAGCTCCTTGAGCAGTATCATATTTATTTGTATCCCCGCCCCGACTCTCCTGCAACGGTATTTGATGTGCATCCTCATATTCATTTTACCGCTGCGCCGGTCATGGATATCTCGGCCAGCTTTATCCGGAAGAGCATTTCGGAGGGCAGAAACATGCGGTATTTTCTTCCGGAAAAAGTATGGAAGTATATTGAAGAGATGCACTTTTATGTTAAACGATCCTGAATTCTCTTTCCAGATCATGGCAGATGATCATGGTCATGTCGCGGGCTGATTTGATCGCTACGGGCAAACCTCCGCCGGGCTGAACCCAGTGACTCGTGTAATAAAAATTATCAAGTCCTTTTACTTTAGCCCCGATCGACGGCCTCGACAGCAGGTTTTTCCCCTGTAGCCAGGCCTGCGTGCTGCCTTTCCAGTTGCCGGTATAACGGTGATAGGTGGCAGGAGTGGCGATATCGGTTTCTTCAATATTTCCTTTTACTTCCGGGATTTTCTCCTGAAGGATTCCGATGATGGCGGAAGCAAATAACTTTTTCTGACGAAGGTATTCTTCCTGGTCCTTCAACCGCAGATCAATCCAGTACTGCCCGCGGGAAGTGTAATATTTAACAGAAATGACGGTGTTTCCCTCTTCAGCCATTTCTGCATCATAATTCATGATATGGACTTCCATGGTTTCATGTACT
>JBLNAN010000336.1:0-2805 GCA_050259355.1 Syntrophothermus sp.
CGGTAAGAAAATTAATGCAGGAAATGTAAACCGAATTAATGGTATTATAGAGGCCTTTTTAGACGGAAGAGATAAAGCGCTTAATGATTTGGATAATGAATCTGATTTTGGGAAAAATGCGGAAACTATAGATAAATGGAAACAAAAACTGCATAACGAAGAGATTTAAAAATCAGGCGGGTTGGGATTTAAAAATCAGGCGGGTTGGGATTTAAAAATCAGGCGGATTGGGATTTAAAAATCAGGCGGGTTGGGAACCCGCCTCAACGAAAAAAGTCACACGTCACCCGTCACTTACACAAACGCCTGCAAATCGTACAATTTCCGGTAAACCCCGTTCTTCTCGAGCAGGTCGTTGTGCTTTCCGCGTTCTACCATCTTTCCATGCTGCAGCACGATGATCTCATCGGCAAACTGGATGGTAGATAACCGGTGGGCAATGACGATGGAAGTGCGGTTGCGCATCAGGTTTTCAAGCGCCTGCTGTACCAGCCGTTCCGATTCCGTATCCAGGGCCGAGGTTGCTTCATCAAGTATCATGATGGGCGGATTCTTCAGAACAGCCCTTGCTATACTGAGCCGCTGACGCTGTCCCCCCGAGATATTCATCCCGCGGTCGCCGATATTGGTATAGTACCCCTGGGGCATCTTCTCGATGAACTCATGAGCATTGGCCACCTTGGCCGCGGCAATTACATCTTCCTCGCTCACGCTGGTCATCCCGAAGGCAATGTTGTTGAAGACCGTATCATTGAACAGGATAGTTTCCTGCGATACAATCCCCATCAGTCCCCGCAAGTCATCAATCCTCAGATCACCGATGGGAATCCCGTCAATCAGGATCGAACCCTCCACGCAGTCATAGAACCGCGGCAGAAGATCCACCATGGTTGATTTTCCGCCACCCGACGGTCCGACCAGCGCGATCATGCTGCCTTTTTCTATGGTGAGACTGACATTCTTCAGAACATCATCTTCTTTATAACGGAAGGTCACATTACGGTACTCGATCTCTTTCCGGAAATCCTTTTTCCCGATGGCATCCGTCTTCTGAACGATCACCTCGGGCTCGTTCAGTATCATGGAAATACGATCCACCGAAGCAGCGCCCTTTTCAATATTGTAATACGCCTGGGTAATCGACTTCGCAGGAGGCAACAGCTGGGAGAACAATGCCAGGTACATGAGAAATGTCGCGGCATCAAGGTAATTACCCGGTGTAAAAACAAGTTTCCCGCCATACCACAGCACCACGGTAACCACGCAAACCGACAGGAACTCGCTCAGCGGCGAGGCAAGGTCCCTCTTGCGATACAGCCGTACCATAAGCCGGTTGTACTCATTGTTTTGTTCCTGAAATCGTTGGTTGGTAAAGCTGATGGCATTAAAAGCCTTGATAACCCTTAATCCCGAGATGGTCTCCTCGATGATCGATAACAGCGTTCCCATCTTCTTCTGTCCCTTGTCGGAGGTACGTTTCAGGCTCTTGCCTATCCTGCCGATGATAAATCCTGAAACCGGCAAAAGGATGAGGATGAAAACGGTGAGCATGGGGCTAAGGATGAACAGCGTGACGATGTAGGAGATCATGGTGATCGGGTCGCGGAAAGCCATCTCCAGCGAGCTCATGATCGACCATTCAATTTCCTGGACATCGTTGGTCATCCGGGCAATGATATCACCTTTTTTCTGGTTGGAATAATAGGATAGCGGGAGCACGAGGATCTTGTGATAAAGCTCGTTTCTCAGGTCTTTCACCACACCATTGCGAACAACGGCCAGAAAGAACATGGCCAGGTAACGGGTAAGGTTTTTCAGCAGGAAAAGAATGATAATGATGAAACCGAGATAGATCAGGGTTTTCTCTTTTCCATAAACGGAGATGATGTGGCCCATCGCCCAGTTGAAATTCGATACTACAGAATCCATGTTCCAGATATCCAGAGGCGGAGCGGATTCGGGGATAGGAACCTGGTTGAAAAGCATCCTCAGAATGGGGATGAACAAGGTGAAGGAAACCAGGGAGAAGATGACAGCAAGAATATTGAAAAGCACGTTCAGACTGGCATAACCCCAGTATGGACCCGCAAAACGAAGTATTTTAAAGAAATTTTTCACTTGCACAAAGATAGATTTTTTTTGAATCTATCAATGACAGGTGAAATTACTCTGTTTCAGGCTGTGGTTTGGCTTTCAGCACCTCGTCGTAATAAAACAGGATCTGATCCGTGTATTCGGCAGGTGCTTCCACGTATCCCCAGCCGGCTTCCATATTTTCAATCCCGCCAAAGGCAGAATCCGTCAGTGGGACCAGGGCATGAGGAATGTTTTTATCGGTAAGTACCTGCGACAGCATTGTGGCTTCAAACTGATTATTCAGCGTCAGTATTTTCTCGGATTTTTCCATTTTCAGTTTATTTAGAACTTTAAAGATACGAAATCCGGCCGTTTAACTCAATCGGTTAATGATTTTTTTCAGCTGGCTGAGCCTGTCGAAGCCAGCTTTTTTCCGCGGGTTTTCGCATCCTTGATGCTGTCGGTCTGGTGCTGATTCGGTCCCTGGTTTCGAATCTCCACTTTTTTGTTGATGGTATCATGAGCAAAGGGTTCATTGCCGGAACGTTTTCCTGCAGTACCCGCTGTAGTACCTTCATGGCCGCAATGACAGGATGAAACCAATGCCAACAGGATGATCAGGATAAAATTACTGAACAACAATTTTTTCATGTGCAATATTTTTCGATTCATCTTCAATTGAAATAAAATAAATGCCGGGTTTCAACATACCCCTGTTGAAAGAGAACC
>JBLNAN010000337.1:0-3632 GCA_050259355.1 Syntrophothermus sp.
TCAATCCTGGCAATCAGTTTGAAAAGCGTGGCAACTTTTGGAAACCCTTCTTCCATGGCTATTTCAGCAAATTTAGGGTAGATATCCGTCCATTCCTCATTTTCGCCCATGAAAGCAGCTTTCAGGTTTTCAGCAGTGGTTCCGATCATGCCGGCAGGGTACATTGCCGTGATCTCCACCGCACCGCCTTCCAGATGTTTGAAGAAGAGTTTTGCATGTTCTTCCTCATTCAGGGCAGTTTCTTCAAAAAGAGCGGCAATTTGTTCAAATCCTTCTTTCTTAGCCGCTTTCGCGAAGAAAGTGTAGCGGTTTCTGGCTTGTGATTCGCCAGCAAATGCCTTTAAAAGGTTTTTTTCGGTACGGGTACCTTTAATACTTTTTTCCATGAAATATGATTTTTTCCCAAAAATAGGAATTAATCCATTTCAACGTACTCTTCTTTTCCGACCCCGCAAACCGGACAGGTCCAGTCATCGGGAAGATCTTCAAAGGGTGTTCCCGGCATGATGTCCCTGAACGGATCTCCTTCAGCAGGATCATAGACGTGGCCGCAGACGGTACAACGGTATTGCTTCATAGTTTTTTCTTTTGAGGATGAGTCGTGACTCGTTATGCGGACGAGTCACGACTCGTCCTTATACGGACGAGACAGGACTCGTCCGTATCCCTTATTTAGATTCGATCCAGGAGATGATTTTTTCGGATTTTGGGGAGTCGCCGGGTGCCACGACGCCTACCACCATTCCTTCTTCATCGATCATGAATTTCTGGAAATTCCATTTAATGGGCGCATCCATCACGCCATTTTCTGATTTCTGGGTAAGCCATTTGTAAATGGGGCTCATGTCTTTTCCTTTCACGGAAATCTTTGACATCATCGGGAACTTCACGCCGTAAGTGGTTTCGCAGAACTGCTTGATCTGCTCATTGGTGCCGGGTTCCTGTCCCAGGAAATTATTGGCCGGGAAACCTATAATGGTGAATTTTTCCGGACCGTATTTTTCGTAAAGTTCTTCCAGCTCCTTGTACTGCGGGGTATTTCCGCATTTTGAAGCCGTGTTGACAACCAGTACTTTCTTGCCCCGCAAGGTTGAAAGATCAAAAGGTTTGCCGTCTATGGTGGTGGTTTTGAAATCAAAAAAGGATTTCGTCTGTGCCTGAACAATCATGGTACTTAATATTAATGTGAAAAAAACTGCACTGATCTTTGTTTTCATTTTGCTTTAAACTTGAAGTTCTTTTAACACAAAAATAAGCTATTTCGATTAATTCTAAATAATTATTTTGCCCATGGGTCCAAAAAGGGCGAAGTCATATTTCACGGGATCCTCAGGATCAAACTTTCGGAGAACCGATGTAAGTTCCACCACTGCCTTCCAGTCGTTGACTTTTCTTTTCAAAAGTCCCATTTCCCGGGCCGCGGTTCCTGAATGAACATCCAGCGGAATGTATAGTCGCGAGGGTTTGATTTTCTTCCACAATCCAAAATCCACTCCATGGTCATCCGTTCTTACCATCCAGCGCAGAAACATGAGTATTCTCTTGGCACCGGAACCCGCGGAAGGATCGGCGAGATGTTTCTCCGAACGGGGTAAATGTTCCGTCTCGAGAAATATATTCCGGAACTGAACAATGCCATCTTTGAGATCCTCTTTTCCTGAAAAACATGCTTCCAGACCTCCATGATTCTGGTAAATGTTTTGTAATGATCTGATAAAGAAAATAGTATCAATACCATTAAAGGTCCGGTGGTAGAAACTATCCAGCGACCTAATTTCTGATTCCGTGGCATTCCTGATAAAATCCGCAGGTTCGTGGTCCATCATCTTCATCAGGCGCAGGGCATCTTTAATGATGGAAGGGCGGGTACCCCAGGAAATGATCGCGGTCAGAAACCCCGATATCTCGATGTCCTCCCTTTCAGAAAACTGATGCGGCACAGAAATGGGATCATGTTCAATAAAAGCAGGATTGTTATACCGCTGATACAGGTGCTCGATATGGAAACGCTCTACTTTCAACGCTCAACTCTCAACTCTCAATTATCAATTTTCAATATTTTCAATTACGAATTACGCAATAACCTAATAACCCAATAACCCAATAACCCAATAACCCAATAACCCAATAACATAATAACATAATAACATAATAACAATGAATAACAACGAATAACAACGTAACCCCGCTTCAAAGCACCTCAACAATCCGTTCCATTCTTATCCCCCTGCTACCCTTCACCAGTATATCGGCTCCGCTGATGACATGGTGTTCGAGCCACATCCTGGCCAGATCGCTGTCGCCGAAACCCGGCCATTCGATTTTGCGGTTGACCTCCAGGAATACCGGTCCCACGAGAAATACTTCCTTCGCATTCACCTCTTCCAGGATATTCAGTACCTGTGCATGCTCGGCCGGACTCTCATCCCCGAGTTCCAGCATATCCCCGAGAATATATACCTTTCTATCACCGGGTACCGCTGCAAAGTTCCGGATGGCCTGTTCCATGCTGGATGGGTTGGCGTTGTATGCGTCGAGAAAAAGACGGTTTCGTAAGGTCCGGCATACCTGCGAACGGTTATTGACCGGCTGGTAGGATTCCAGCGCTTTGCAGATAAGTTCATCCTCCACGCCGAAGGTGCGTCCAATACAGGCAGCAGCCAGCACATTGGTCGCGTTGTAAGCGCCAAACAACTGTGTTTGTATTCTTGCCGGCGATGAAAGAACGATCTCCATCCCGAGCATCGGATCAGCAGTGATGGCATTTCCCCTTACTGATGCTTCTGTTGTGGTGCCATAAGTAATCCGGCGGATGCCTTCGGCATGTTTATTTAACAATTCATCATCCTGATTAATAAAAATTATTCCTTTGGTTTCCCGGATAAAAGAATACAATTCCGTCTTAGCCCGAATCACACCATCGTAGCCGCCAAATCCCTCCAGATGAGCTTTTCCGATATTGGTGATCATCCCGTGGGTGGGTAGGGCCAGATTGCAAAGCATTTTAATTTCACCCTGGTGATTGGCGCCCATTTCAACGATGGCAATCTCTGTTTCGCGGGTAATCGTCAGCAAGGTGAGCGGGACGCCGATGTGATTGTTCAGGTTTCCCACCGTAGCAATGGTACTGAATTTTTCCTGAAGGATCGCCTGGGTCAGTTCTTTGGTGGTTGTCTTGCCATTTGTCCCGGTAATCGCGATCACAGGAATATTGAGCTGTTTCCTGTGATGAAGGGCCAGCTGCTGGAGGGTTTCAAGAACATCTGCCGTATGGATCAGACGATCATCTTTTCCCTGCAATTCCGGGTCATCCACCACGGCACAGGAAGCTCCTTTTTCAAGGGCATTCAATGCAAATTGGTTTCCATTGAAGTTTTCACCTTTGAGGGCGAAGAACATACAGCCGGGAACCACCTTGCGGCTGTCGGTGATCACCAGAGGATTTTCGAGAAAAATTTTGTAAAGCGCGTCAATTTCCATTATTAATAAAGGTAAGCTGGTTTTCAGATATAAAAAAAGAGACTGTCTTAACAATGGAAGACAGTCTCTCGTTCATCTTTTGTTATGGGTTATCTGCCGGGAACGGATCCGCCGACGCGGGTCATTGCACAACGGAAGCCAATTGCATCCGA
>JBLNAN010000338.1:0-3521 GCA_050259355.1 Syntrophothermus sp.
AAAATTCTTTTTTACTGGCAAAGAAAGAATCCAGGGCGCCTTTGAACCTGTTCCAGATCGATGCATTCTGCTTCTGCGGAACCGGACCGATGCTCTTCCAGATCTTCAGCAGTTCGTTCACCTTTGAGGTGTTTTCCTGCCATTCCTTAATTGTTTCATTCTTCGCTTCCAGAACTTCTTCGGCCTGTTCGCAAAGGGCCGTTTTGGTTTCAAGGTTTTTCTGCTGTTCTTCTTCTACCTTGCTGTAATGCTCACGGCGCAGTTCGTTGATCCTGTCCGTGGCGTTCTTGAACCTTTCCCAGATATCATCTTTTTTGTCTGCCGGTACGGGACCAATCTCTTTCCATTCTTCGTGATATTTCTGAAGCTGTTTGAAAGACTTGATCAGACTGGGCTCGAGGAGGAGCTCCTCGGTTTTTTCACAAAGCGCCATCTTGGCCTCGAAATTCTTTTTCAGGTCAAGATCTTTCAGTTCCTTGTTGAGTTTAACCTTGTCGAAAAACTTTTCAACCAGGAAATGATAATTCTGCCAAAGGTTATTGATCTCTGCACGGGGAACCAGTCCCACTTCTTTCCAGCGTTCCTGAAGATTCTTGAATTCATCATAAGTCTTCTTCAGGGTTTCTTCTGAATTAACCAGCACGCGGAGTTCATCAAGAATCTGGTTTTTCTTTTTCAGATTATCCTGTTTGATCCTCTCCTGTTCTTCCGTGTAACGTGCCTTGTTGGCTTTGTATATGTTGAAGAACTCGTTGAATTTATCATCCAGCGGATCAGTTGTCACAGGTACCTCGGCTTTAACTTCTCCTTCTTCCTGTGCCTGCTCTTCAAATTTGGTGAGGTTTTCCTCTTTTTTCTTTCTCAGATAAGTAACCTTGATCAGCGCGATCCTGTTTTTGACGGCGTTGAGATCATGCTCGTTGACTGTTTTTTCAAGCATGTCGACAAGCTGTTCCCGGTTCAGGGAATTAAAATCTTCCTCGGTTTCCTGGGCATGTTCGGCTGCCTCTTCCTCTTCTGTTTCCGAAACTTCCTCGAGATGAACATCAGCAGGCGTTTCCGGTGCTGCTTGTTCTTCGGGTTCAGATTCAGGCTCATCCACAGGTTCAGGTTCCGGTGCAGGTTCTTCAGCCGGCTGTTCGGCCGGTGGAACTTCTACGGGTAGATTTTCCCGTGAAGGAATTTCCTCACTCTCGTGGAAGGATTCTTCCTCTTCAGGAATTTCATTTTTTACGGAAGAGATGATTACTTCCGGTTTTTCGTTGTTTTCAGGAATCATTGAGAAATGTTCCATGGGAGTTTCATTGCCGTTAGATGTAACAGGTGTAGAATTCTCCTCCCGGGTTGGGAATTCCTGTCCGGGGATCTGATTGGTGTTCTCTGAATTGCTCATTAAAGAAGTTCCAACAAATTAAACATGATTTACCTTCAGTGTCCGACTGGGTCGGTAATTTTGATTCAAAAAGTTTACAAAAATAGCAAATATTTAAGAATAACCGCTTTTTGCGTGATACCAGTTAATGAAGAAGTTAGCTTTTTTATGATTTTTTAATGAATGGAGCTCTTGTTGAAGATCATATATCCGAAATTGAAGCTGAGATTCCAGTGATCTGCCATCTTCCCGTAAAAATCAAATCCCAGGCTGAAGGGACCGAGAAAAGTATGATAAACCACCATTCCGGAAGCCAGAAAAGCCCTGTCACTGAAGGGTTTCCCAAAAGAGGCTGTAAAATCTGAATTTTCAATGATGGCCTGGTATGGCTGAAAAAGATATCCTTCCACCCGCAACTCTACATTTTTCACGATCTTCAAAATTCCCTTTAACCCTCCGCCCAGGTAACTTGTGGCATGGAAAGGAGGGAGGAACCGCGTTTGCATACCCGGCACGGGTTGAAAAACGGGGGCATATAAAACAGTGGCCATGTAATTGGCAAATTTTGGCTGGTTGGAGATCAGGCCTTCTCCGTAAAATCCCAGTTTCACCGGGCCAATCGACATAAAATAATTATCCCACAGGATTTTTCCTGAAACCCACTGGTGATGGTTTTTAACTTCTTTTCTCTCCAGCCAGGTGGAGCCGGTGGTGGTTTGCTCCATCCCGAGGAACACCTCACCCGTGATGGAAAACTCTGCTCCCGCGCTGGCATATTGCTTCCGGTTCAGGTTGTTGAGTTCAAAACAAAGCCTGGGCCGGGTGAATGTGAAACCCGTGCGGTCGCTGGTATCTGTCCGGGAAAAGGAATTGGACTGGTAATAATTTGAATAGGTATTGGACTGAATCATCGAGAAAACCAGTCTGCCCTTGTTCGTGACCGGTGTCCCGATCCGCAGATCACCAAAGCTTTCTCCCTGAATGACATACGAGGGTGTTTTGTCATCAAAGAAATACACCGTGTTTGTAAAATAGTCGAAATGATTATAAGTATAGTATCCTTCAAGATACCACATTTTGCGGGAAGTGAAATCAATTCTTCCCCCCACCTTGACAGAACTGTAGAATTTCCCGAAATACCCGTTGGCCATGAAATGTACCGCACGGGTCCATAGATTTTTATACTGTAATTCAATAAAGCCCTCGCTGTTGGCCCCGATCGAAAGGATACCCCCGGCCTGAATGGTAAAACTCTCTGCCTTCTGAACATCAAGAAAAAGATCGTAATATCCCGTGGCATGGTTGTATTTTGATCGCGGAAAGATGCTCTTGATAAAACCTTCATCAATGATACGGAAGTAATCACTCCGGATATCATCAATAGAAACCGTCCTTTTGCCATGTTTCAGCGTGAGGATGATGTATTTCGACTGGATGGGATTCAGTCCATTTACATGAATGGAATCGAAAACGAGAGGATGACATTTTTGTCTGAATGCCAATCGCTTAGCAGCAATTTCAGCGGGGGATATCTGTCTCGAAATGAGTTTCCTGATCGCTGGAATTTCCCTGATGGCAGCAACATATCCACTGTCGTTGATTTCATCGGTTTTGTTGAATGAGATGATATTTACCTCCGGTATTTTCGGAAGGATCAGAACAGAATTCGGAAAGGAGATCGAATCGCTTTGCCGGCCCATCAGCATTACCTGTATCTGGGAAATGATATCATCACGGTCAAGATTGGAATAACGGGCAGCCACCCTGCTCCCGATGATCACGTCGGGATGAAATTCATTCTTCGCTACATCTGCAGGGAAATTGTTGTACATCCCCCCGTCGAAAACCAGTTTGTCGTTGATCGTGATGGGCTTGAAAACAAACGGGATGGACATGGATCCGCGCACCGCGGAAGCAAGATCCCCGTCTTTCATGGTCACCCCGCAGGAAGATGAAACATCCGTCACCACGCAGCGAAACGGCACCATAAGGCTGTCAAAATTATCCCGGCAGGCGCTATTGGCGGGAGCCAGCAGTTCCATAAAGGCAAAATCCATTTCATAAGGAGAAATGATGTTGGTGGGCAGGAAGCTCGAGAATTTCTTTTTCATATTGAAATCCAGCGAAAACCATGACGAATTCTTGTCCT
>JBLNAN010000339.1:0-7076 GCA_050259355.1 Syntrophothermus sp.
AGCAATCTGAACGATCTCAACTTTATCAAACTGGTGGAGACGGTTCAGTCCCCTTACATCCTTTCCATATGAACCAGCTTCTCTGCGGAAACAGCTTGAATAGGCGACATTTTTTATTGGAAAATCACCTTCTTTCAGAATTACGTCACGGTAGATATTGGTGACGGGAACCTCCGCGGTGGGAATCAGGTAAAGATCGTCAAGCGGGGCATAATACATTTGGCCGTCTTTGTCGGGCAATTGGCCGGTACCATAACCGGAAGCGGCATTTACCAGGTGCGGGGGCTGAATCTCGGTATAGCCTGCCTCTATGGCTTCTTCCAGGAAAAAATTGATCAGGGCACGCTGCAGCCGGGCGCCTTTTCCCTTGTACACGGGGAATCCGGCACCGGATATTTTCACGCCAAGTCCAAAATCGATGATGTCATATTTTGCCGCGAGATCCCAGTGGGGCATAGAACCTTCGGGAAGCACAGGAATGGTGCCTTCCGTGGCAACGATTTCATTGTCTTCAGCTGATTTCCCGGCGGGAACGGAAAGATGGGGGAGATTGGGAACCCTCACGAGCTGGTCATCCAGGTTTTTTTTAACCTCTTCAAGCGTGGTGGCAAGATCCCGTGACAGGTTTTTGAGTTCTGCCGTTTTTTCTTTCAGTGCGGCAGCTTCTGATGCCTGGCCTTTCTGAAAAAGAACACCGATTTCCTTCGCGATGGAATTGGCTTGTGCCTGGCTGTCGTCCAGCTGTTTCTGGATCTCTTTCCGTTTATCGTCAAGCGCGATGATGCCAGGGATGATCTCAGCAGCATCAAAATTTTTTATGGCCAGCCGCCTGATGATTTCTTCAGGATTTTCCCTGATAACCTGTAGTTGAAGCATTGTATTACTTTTTGAACAAATGTAAGGATTTTTAATAAAAAATCCCGGTACATTACTGCCCGGGATCGCTGTATCTTTTAAAGGGTGTTATTGTTGTTCCTCCATGGGGACAATGGAAACGAAAGAGCGCTCTTTCTGTTTTTTCCTGAATTCAACGATTCCATCCACGAGAGCGAACAAGGTATGATCTTTACCGATTCCGACATTTAATCCCGGGTTGTGAACTGTTCCCCTCTGGCGAACGATAATGCTTCCTGCATTGGCAAACTGACCGCCATATATTTTAACACCTAAACGTTTGCTGTGTGATTCGCGTCCGTTACTTGAACTGCCCGCACCTTTTTTATGTGCCATAACTGATTATTTTAATATTTTCAAACTTGCTGTCAATAACTAGAAAGTAATATCCTCGATCAGGATCTTGCTGAAATCCTGGCGATGACCGTTGGATTTCTGGAATCCTTTTCTTCTTTTCTTTTTGAAGACGATCACTTTCTCGCCTCTCGCGTGTTCGAGGATCTTTCCACTGATGGAACCGCCATTGATATACGGCATTCCCACGTTGATCTTGCCGTCGTTGTCAACCAGCAATACTTCCTTGAATTCCACCTTCGTGCCGGGATCACCTTCCTGGCGATGAACAAATATCTCGTCGTTCTTTTCTACTTTGAACTGCTGTCCAGCTATTTCAACAATCGCGTACATCTTACAAAAAATTGATTTACTTCAAATTTGGGGAGTGCAAAGATATTAATTTATTTTTAACTGAAAAGCAAAACTATGAAAAAAAATAAAAAGTATTCTGACTTTAGAATATTTAACCGCGAAAATAGTTACATAAACGTATCTTTGTAAGTTTTTCACCGTATAATTGCTTATGTTACAACTTTAACAGCAAGATACCAGATGAGCCGGATCGGGATAAGAAGAAACTATTTCTTTCTGATGAAGAAAGTATTTTTTCTCATTCCGGTTATTGCCGCCCTTAACCTGATGGGGCAATCCACTGCCCTTGTCACCGGGATCATCACCAGCAGTTTTACCGGAACGCCTGTCATTGGCGCTAAAATACAGGCCGGAACCGTCGCGACCTATTCGGTGGCCGGCGGAATATATTACCTGAATGTCCCGCCGGGAAGTTACCAGCTGGTTTGTTCCAAGGCAGGATTTGACGATGTAACCCTCACCGTTTTAAATCTTCAGGCCGGAAGTTCCACCACCCAGGATTTTCTGCTTCCCGAAAGAACCAATTTGCCCGACAGTGCCATGGCGGTTATTGATACCAGTTATAGTCCAACGGGGATAGCCGTCACCTGGAATCTTCCCCGGGGGCCGTATGAACTGCTTTATGATGACGGCACACAGGAAAATTTTTCCGTATGGTCACTTCAGGGCAACATGAATGCAGTGCATTTCAGCGCCCTGGTTTTTCCGGTTCAGATAACGGGTGGGAAAGTGAATACAGGCAATACACTTAATTACCCGCCGGGAAGTAACCCGCTGGTACCTTTCCAGATATCAGTTTATAAAGATGACGGACCCGGGGGTGCACCCGGAACCAAAATAGCAGGACCTTTCGACGTGATACCCGCCACCCTCGGCTGGGTCAGCTTTGCTTTTCCCACCCCGGTCACCGCCAATGGCAGCTTTTACCTGGTAATGATACAGGGAGGAAATGCTCCCAACGCTTCGGGAATCGCCATCGATGAAACCACATCCGCCGGGAGAAGCATGTCACGATTTGTTACCGGCAACGGGCCCTGGCTTCCTGCCCCGGGGAATTTCATGATCAGGGCCGATATAATTGGCACCGGCGGACCCCTGCCGCCTGTTCTGGAAGTGCCTGTTGCACCTTCTCAGCTGCTTGGTTACACGGTTTACCGGCTGAAACAAGGTGAAGAGTACAATCCTGCCGTTTGGACCATCGTGGGTTATCCTTCCATAGAAAAAATTATTGATTTTTCCTGGATCTCGCTTCCATGCGGACCTTACCGGTGGGGGATCAGGGCAAATTACAGCAACAACCGGATCTCACCGGTTTCATTTTCCAACGTGATCGGGAAATGCTGGACAAAATCGGTTACCGTGGATGTTTCCCTGAGTTGTCCGGAATCACCGGTGGAAGGGTCCACCGTTAAGCTTACCAACCTTGTTTATCCTGACACCCTTTATACAACAACTCTGACCGGCTCCAGCCAGGCTGTTTTTCCCAAAGTTTGGAGGGGTACCTACGAGATCAGAACCAGCCGTTTTGGTTACGATCCTTCTGTTCAGATCCAGAGCATCAGCAGTGATACCGGCTTTTCAGCTTATCTCCTCCAGCAGAAAGCCCCGCCTCATGCCCTTCGGGTCAATGATTCGACCCTTCTGGCCAGTTGGAGTCCCCCGAGACCGGAAAAGACCTTGTTCTCCGAAAGCTGGGAAAGCGGGACGTTCAGCGCAAACAACTGGACGGTGGAGGGAGGTCAGAACTGGTCTGTTTCGGCTGCTTACGGCCAGCCCCAGCCCAGCGCCATGTTCGGGTATTCCCCCGCGGTTCTGAACTATTCCCAGACGCTGACCAGCAAACAGATCCAGGGTGAAAATTCAGCCGTGCTGAAATTAAGCTACGACTTTTGCCTTGACAACTTTGGCAATACCACCGTAAACCAGATGGCCGTTGAAATTTTTGATGGTCAGAACTGGCATACCCTTAAAAATTACACCAATGAAGGGGGGAGCATTGCCTGGACTTCTCAGGAACTGGATATTTCATCCTACACCAATTCTGCATTCCGGATCAGGTTCCGGGCATACGGGGGCGACTCCTATGATATTAACCACTGGAATTTCGACAATATCAGGGTAACCGCCAGTGAAGCGGTAGCGATAGCAGGATCCTGCGTGATAGGATATTCCCTATATCTCAATAACATTCTTTGCAACGTAACCACGGACACCACTTCTTATCTCCCGCCCCAGTTTGTTACCTATGGCCTGCCACAGGTATGCTGTGTGGAGGCAAATTATTCCAGCGGATCGTCTGCGGCGGTCTGTCAGACTTTCCTTTCACATTTCCTGCCAGCCCCCGAAGGACTGACCGCACAGGTGCTCTCCCAGGATGTCCGGCTCACGTGGATCCGTCCGGAGCTTCCGGGTCAGCCGCTGGTGGCACCTCCCGGTCTCACCGGCTACCAGATTTTCAGAAATGGTATGCTGGTTGATTCAGTGGCGGGGCAGGATGTTGTACAATATACCGACAGTTCTGTCTTTCCCGGCAATTATTATTACCACGTCAGGGCAGTGTATGATCTGACTTTTTATAATTTTTCCGGTCAGGGATTTTCGGTAAAGGATGGTCCGGCAGAAGCCTACGTGGATTATGGAAGAGGACTTCCCTTCACCGAAACCTGGGACCCTGCAAGTTTCTCACACAACGAGTGGACCGCCGGGCAGAACTGGACCATTGACGGATCAAAAGGATATCCCCAGCCTTCCTCGGGATTTTCGGGAACCCCCGGCTTAACCGGTTACCTGTCCAGTCTTGAAAGTACCATCTTCAACACGCTTCATCTCAGTTGCTCGAAAGTATGGTTCGAATATGACATCAGTCTGACCGATCTGACGGCTACCGGAAATGAGAAACTGTTTACAGAGATCTATTATAATCAGGTATGGCACATCCTTGAAATATTTTACAACAACAGCAGTCTGCCCTGGGATCACAGGAAAATAGATATCAGTGCAGTAAAAGGAAAAGCATTCAGGATCCGGTTCAGGGCAGAAGGAACCAATTCGCAGGATATTACCGGGTGGAACATTGATAATATCCAGTTGTATTCAGTTTGCAAGGCACCTTCGGGGCTGGAAGGAAATATTTCAGGCGAAGATGTCATCCTTACATGGGATCCACCGGAATGTGACGAGGGATATGGTCTGGAAGAAGGGTTTGAAGAAAACTTTTTCCCGCCGCAAAACTGGACCATCACTGCAACAAACACTGTAAAGACCTGGTTTCACAGTGACAACACGCTTCCTACCGGTGTTCACTCGGGGAATTATGCCGCGACGGTTTCCTGGGATTATTCCCACCAGGATGAATACCTGATCGCTCATGATATACTGGTCACGGGGAAACTGACCTTCTGGAGTCATGCTTTCCAGGGCTCTGCTCATCTTGATCATTATTATGTAGAAATTTCGGATAACCATACACTTACGTGGAACAAGGTTTTTGATCTTTCAGCTCTGCCGCCGTATCCTTCTCCCAGTGGATACAATGAATGGAACAGCCCGTACGAGATCAGCCTGGATGCTTACATGGGCCAGGTGGTGGATATAGCCTGGCACGCGGTTGACGGTGACGGACAGGGGTTGTGGTATTCCTGGTCGGTGGATGATTGTTCGGTAGGCAGCAAAAAGATTGCACCTGATAACCAGTGGAGCGGGTATGATGTGTACAGGAAAAACCCGGGAAGTCCCACTTTTGATAAAATCAATCCTTCACCTGTCGCGGCGGAAACCTATACGGATGAAAATCCCGGAAACGGAACTTTTGGTTATTATATCGTGCAGTCTTCAGAAGAATGTTCAGCCAAAATGACTTCTGACACTGTTTTTGCAGATGTTGTCACCAAAATCGAAGATCCTTCTTCGTATAATATAATAAAGGTATACCCAAATCCGGTAAGCGATCATGTTACTATAGAATCATCCGGTTCTGATATAATAATGATTTCTCTGATGAACCAGAATGCGGTGGTTCTTATGGAAAAGGAATACCGTGACTGTAAAAAAACCTCATTAAACACTTTAAATTTTTCTTGCGGAATCTATTTTCTGAAAGTCACTACCACCTCTTCTGTTAAAATAGAAAAAATCATCCTCCTTAAATAATTTGCTTTTTTTTATATAACTGCCATTTTTTTCTTGTTTGGTAACATTTTTTACTATATTTGCTAGTTGAATATTGAAAAAGGTTGATTAAAATATCAGGGTGAAATATTTACATTGTGGCGTTAATTCTTATGTTTGAAAAGTTTTCCAATGAACCAGAAAGGGAAACCTTTATTCATTATATACTCAATTATCATTATTAATTGATCCTTTATATTTTTTTATTCTTTTTATTAACAAAAACAACTTAACACTATGAAAAAAGTTACCAGATTTGTTCAGGTACTTATGGTTTTAGCAGCCATGCTGTTTGCCACGGGAGCCTGGGCACAAACAACGCTTCTTTCAGAAGGGTTTGAGTCTACCACCATCCCAACCGGTTGGACGCAGGTACAAGAACTTGGCGCACAACCGTGGATATTTGGTGTCGCAGGAGGACCTTACGGGAATCCTACGGGAGCCCACTCCGGCAGTTACAACGCACGTTTGTACAATACCGGTGATGTGAGGACTGTACTCATTACTCCCAGTATGAACTTTGGAACTAACACGTATGCTCAGTTGAAATTCTGGCACACACAGGCCTATTGGGCCGGTGATCAGGACACCTTGTCCATCGTGTACAGAACTTCACCGACCAATCCGTGGATTCGTATCGCCGGCTGGCAGAACAGCATTACGTCCTGGACACAGGAAACAGTAACTCTGCCTAACGTAAACGCAACCTACCAGATCGGTTTCAGGGGCTATGCCACCTATGGTTACGGTGTATGTCTGGATGACGTTCAGGTTATCGGGATGACCCCGCAGATCGCTCCTCCGCCTGTTGTGACTATCGGAAATGGTACCTCAACATCCAGCGGCTATCCTTATTATACATTTTACATGGATAACCGTACCCAGATCATCTATACCAAGAATGAACTGGTGGCTGCAGGCGCAGGCGCAGGCGACATCACCAATTTTGGTCTGAACATCTCCACGGCAGGCAACTACCTGATGAATGGCTTCATGATCAAGATGGGTCATACCACACAGGGAACACTCAGTGGTTTTACAACACCCACGACCACCTGGACAACCGTGTACAATACGAACATGACCGTTTCCACCACCGGCTGGCAGAATATTGCACTGACCACCCCGTTCAACTGGAATGGCGTTGACAATATCCTTATGGAAATCTGTTTTGACAACAGTGCATGGGGATCTTCAAGTTCAGTATTCACAACGGCTACTACAGGAACCCTGACTGCTTATCGTTATCAGGACGTTGCATCAGGTGGTGGTTGTACCCTTACGGGAGAATCAACCACGACCATGCG
>JBLNAN010000340.1:0-3403 GCA_050259355.1 Syntrophothermus sp.
CCGGCCAACCGGCTCTGAATCGCCAGGATGTTGAATTCATCGCGGGCGTTGATGTCTTTTCCGTCGGGATCCAGTTTTTTCGGTTCAGGATAAAACAGGAACTGGTTGTCGCGCGCTCCCACCACCTGGCGGGTATCGTATAAAACGTCGGTTTTTACATAACCGCCAAAGCTGATGCCGAAAGCAGGTTTCTTCACTTTTGCCGTATCCGGAGTGGAAGGGATACCGTTGTTCTGGGCATTTGATAAAAAAGAAACAAGCACCAGCAGAGATGCCGCGAATAAACTTCTCTTCATGAAAAAAATAATTAAAAATGAGCGGCAAAGATAGGGATTTAAGATTTTCAGATCATGAACTATAATTTTCTACATTTGTTCATATTCTTACCTGATGAACATCCATAAACTCAACAACATCTTCAGCCCGAAGAGGATCGTGGTCATTGGTGTGAGCACCAATCCCAACAGTGTCAGCGGGAAAGTACTGGGCAACCTGGTCAGCGGCGGCTACCGCGGCGTGGTATATCCTGTTAACCCGGATTCTGAAGCGGTAATGGGAATACCCTGTTATCCAGATCTCAAAGCCCTTCCCCGTGTACCCGACCTGGCGATCATTTGTTCGCCTGCCGAAAAAGTTCCCGGTGATATCAGGCAATGCGGAGAGTGTGGTATTCTCGGCATCATCATCATTTCAGCCGGATTCAGTGAGGCGGGAGAAGACGGAGGAGTGCTTGAAAATAAGATCCGAGAGGAGAAAAAGAAATTCGACGGCATGCGGATCATCGGGCCCAATTGCCTGGGAATCATCGTTCCGGGTCTGAATCTGAATGCCAGTTTCGCGGCTGCCCTGCCCAAACCCGGCAATATCGCTTTTATTTCGCAATCAGGTGCTTTGTGTACTTCTGTTCTGGACTGGGCCATCGAGGGAAAGATCGGCTTCAGCCAGTTTGTCTCCATCGGCAACAGCATCGATGTGGACTTTGGTGATCTGATTGATTATTTTGGTGAAGATGACAACACCCATTGTATCATCCTGTACATTGAATCCATCAGGAATGCCAGGAAATTCATGACCGCCGCGCGTGCCTTCGCCCGCAAAAAGCCCATTATCGTATATAAGGCCGGAAGGGTCCCGGAGTCAGCCCAGGTTGCGGCTTCGCACACCGGTGCCATGGCTTCGGAAGATGCCGTATACGATGCCGCCTTCCAGCGAGCCGGCCTGGCACGGGTTTATGAAATCGGCGACATCTTCAGCGTGGCCGAGCTGATCGGCAGGAACAAGTTTCCGCGTGGTCCCCGCCTGGGGATCATTACCAATGCCGGCGGTCCCGGCGTGATGGCTACCGACGCGCTCATCTCCATGAACGGGGTTCTCGCGACCCTTTCGGAGAAAACGCTTTGCGAACTGAACGAAAATCTTCCTGCCTTCTGGTCGCACGGAAACCCGGTTGATGTGCTGGGGGATGCAAGGGCCAAGCGGGTCGCAAAGGCCACCCGCATCGTGATGGACGATCCCGGGGTGGATGCTGTTCTCGTGATCCTTACGCCCCAGGCAATGACCAATCCGGAAGCCACGGCCAGAGAAATCAGCACGCTGGTTACAACCGGTTCAAAACCCATACTGGCTGCATGGCTGGGAGGAAAAAGCATGCACGAGGCAGACGATATCCTGGTTGAAGCAGGCATTCCCTCTTACCGCACCCCCGAACAGGCCATCAGGGCTTTTATGACGCTGGTTGCTTACTCGGCCAACCTCGAGACATTGTACGAAACGCCTAAAGACATCCCGCTGGAATTTTCGATCGACCGGGAAAAGATGAAAGAAGAGCTTTCGGGATTTTTCGCGGGTCCGGGAAAGGTCTTATCGGAGGAGGACTCCAAGAGAATTATTCATGCCTATGGTATCAGCACTACCCTTCCTGAACTGGCACACACCGCCGGGGAAGCGGCAGAAATCGCGCGCAAAACAGGATTTCCGGTCGTTCTGAAAATTCAGTCACCGCAAATCAGTCATAAGTCCGATATTGGCGGTGTATCCCTGAATCTCCAGAACGAGGTCCAGGTGAGGGAAGCCTTTGACAGGATTTCAGAAAATGCCGTTAAAGCCTTTCCGAATGCCGTAATCGACGGGATAACCGTCCAGAAAATGGTTTCTGCCCGGGATGCCGTGGAACTGATACTCGGGATCAAAAAAGATCCGGTTTTCGGAACAGTGATCATGGCGGGGATGGGAGGAATCACCGCGGAATTGTTTGCTGACCGTGCCCTGGGATTTCCGCCTCTCAACGAGCGACTTGCCCGCCGGATGCTGGAATCGCTGAAGATCTATCCGTTGCTGAACGGGTACAGGGGATCCAGGCAGAAGAATATCGAAGAACTGATCCGGGTGATGATCCGGCTATCCTATCTCGCCGCGGATTATCCCGAGATTGCCGAACTGGATATCAATCCCCTGCTGGTAACACCGGGTGAGATCATCGCTCTGGATGCACGCATCGTGACTGAAAACGACGGGCCGGCGGCCACTGATTTCAGTCATCTGGCATTGCATCCCTATCCTGAAAAATATGTAAAAAATGTATCGCTGCAGGAAGGAATTGATGTACTTTTGCGGCCGATAAAGCCCGAGGATGAGCCCCTGTGGCTGGAAATGATTGGCAGATGCTCCCGGGAATCGCTGTATTCGCGGTTCAGGTATTTTTTTCACTGGGAAACGCACGAGGTAGCCACCCGTTATTGTTACATTGATTATGACCGTGAAATTGCCATCGTGGCAGAGGTGAACGACAACGGGAAAAGATCACTGGTGGGTGTTGGGCGACTGATTGCAGATCCGGATCATGAAACAGTGGAATATGCCATACTGATTGAAGATTCGTGGCAGCAAAAGGATCTTGGAAACATTTTGACAGATTATTGCATGGAGATCGCAACCAAATGGAAACTGAAAAAATTTTTTGCACAAACCACGAGTGATAATTCACGGATGATTTCGGTTTTCAGAAAACGTGGTTTTGAAATAGTTAGCAGCGGAGAAGATGCGACTGTCAACGTTTTGAAACAGCTCTGATATCATACACAATCAAAAAAATCATATAATAAAGGCACAATACCATCGTTTTAGGATTAAAATTTTTATATCTCATGAAAAATAACCAACTATACGTAATTCTGATTGCCATAGTTTTCACCGCGTTCGCCACATCCTGCTCTTCCACGGCTCCCAAATCACTGCTGGGTACATGGAAAGGTGTGAAATCGGCGCCCATTGACGGAACCATTAAATCAGTTGATCAGAAAAATGCCACTGCCCAGAATGCAGGCGTGACGGATACCACGAAAGCCAGAAAAAAAGGAAACGCTGCCGTTAAGGATGGCCAGAGGGCCAGAAAAAAGGAGGATCA
>JBLNAN010000341.1:0-4244 GCA_050259355.1 Syntrophothermus sp.
GGTAAACCCCATGGCATTGATATCCGGGATCAGAAAATGACCCTTCCGTTGATCTACCTGCTTTCCCATGCCACTCCCGCCGAAAAAAAATGGATCATCAGCACGGTGAAAAGCCATGGCACCGATCAGCAACGGGTAAAAGAACTTATCCGCATGGTTGTCGATGCAGGGGGGATCACTTATGCGAAAGAAAAAATGATTAATTACCGGGACAAGGCAGTACTAATACTCGATGAATTTGAGGATACTACCTACCGTAAATCGTTGAAACAACTGGTATTTTTTACAACCGAGCGAAATAAATAGCTACTTTTGTAGTTACTTATTTCGATATGAACATTCTCAGACCTTTCTTTTTCTTCTGCGTGTTTTTAGGAACGCTCAGCTTTATCCCCGACTCGGAAAACAGGGGACCTGTGACGAATCCCCGGGAAATTCGCCTTAACGAGGCTGAAAAAGAGATTTTCCGGCTGGTAAATGAATACCGCGAACAAAATCATTTGCCTGCCGTGAAATTTTCTCCCTCGCTTTCATATGTCGCCTATTGTCATGTGAGAGATCTGGCCGAAAATCTTCCTGCCGATGAACGCTGTAATTTGCACAGCTGGTCGGAAAAGGGACCCTGGTCTTCCTGCTGTTACACCGAGGACCACATGAGGGCATCATGCATGTGGGCAAAACCACGTGAACTGACCAGCTATAAAAGCGACGGTTACGAGATTGCTTACTGGACCAATGAAGTTCTTTTCCCTGATGAATTTGCGGCAAAAGCCATCCGGGGATGGAAAAAAAGCCCTCCCCACAACGAGGTGATGGTAAATCTTGACCAGTGGAAAACCATTTCCTGGAAAGCAATGGGCGTTGGCGTTTACAAAGGATACGCTGTGGTATGGTTCGGTGACGCACCGGATGAGGTAATGCTGGCCAGCGAATAATTTTGTACCTTAGGTGCAAAATTGATCGTATGCAAAAGAAATTTCTTCTTCTTCCTATATTTTTAATACTCACTATTTCTCTTTCAGCACAAAACTTCAATGGCGGACTCATCCTCGGATTCAATATGAGTCAGCTGGATGGTGATAATCATGGCGGATACACCAAGCTTAATCTTCAGGGGGGCGCATTCGTGAGTTTGCAGGTTTCTGAGCATTCTTCTTTTCAGATGGAGATGGAATACATCGGTAAAGGCAGCCATGTTCCCGTTGATTCTTCAGGAAACGAATATCTTTACCGTTTCCATTATCTTGAGATCCCGTTGCTGTACCAGTATACCTTTGCCCGGCGGTTTCAGATAGAGGCCGGACCTGCTGCTGATGTTCTCCTGGGTTCCTATGAAGAAACCAATGGCATTGAATCTCCGTCGGTTGTTCCGCTCCGGCCGGTTACCCTGAGTGGTATTGCCGGATTTTCGGGATACATCACCCCGCATCTTAAGGGAAACATCCGTTTCAATTACTCGCTGTTGTCTATCCGTAAACCCGTGGATACTCCGCCTTCGTCCTACCGCTACATCCTTTTCGAGAAAGGACAGTACAATAACGTGATCGAGTTTTCCCTGCTTTGGTATTTTCGTCCAAAAGATCTGCGATGAACAGGAAAATAATTGTCGCCGTAACCGGGGCGAGCGGTTCGGTTTACGCGCAACTGCTGCTCGAAAGACTGGCAGAGATAAAATCCCAGTTTGAAACCTGTGCCGTGATTTTTTCAGAGAACGGAAAAGAGGTATGGAATTATGAGCTCGGCAACCAGGATTACGATAAAATACCTTTCACCCGCTATGAACCTGATGACTATTTCGCTCCACCGGCTTCAGGTTCAGCTGGTTTTACTTCCATGATCGTGATCCCGTGTTCCATGGGTACGCTGGGTCGTATTGCCTCAGGAGTTTCCACCGGTCTGATTTCTCGCGCCGCGGATGTGATGCTGAAGGAGAAACGGCAGCTGATCCTGGTACCACGGGAAATGCCGTTTAACCTGATCCATATCCGGAACATGGAAACGCTGACGCTGGCAGGTGCTGTTATCGTTCCGGCGTCACCCTCTTTCTACAGCAAGCCGGCTTCTTCCAGGGAAATCTGCATGACCGTGGTGGACAAGGTACTGGATCTGGCTGGATTGGAATTCAAAAAATTTCAGTGGGGTATGTAAGGAATCAGATGTCCAGTATCCTTATTGAATTCATAAACCGGTCATAGCCCCGCCTTTTCACTGGTGAAATGCTGAACATCCCGTCAAATTCTTCCTTTGTCAGATTTATCCAGCTTTCCCGATTCATACTGGCCAGTTTCTGACCCGGCTGCATATCAGGATGAGTGGCAGGCACCGCTTTATGGTTAAAGGGACAGGCGTCCTGACAGATGTCACATCCGAAGATCCTTCCCCCGAACTTTTCTGCCTTGTCTGGAGGAATCTCAAGATCAATATTCAGATATGCAATGCATTTTGTAGGATCGAGATGGTAGGGAGTCAGGGCACCCATGGGACAGGCCTCGATGCAGCGGGTGCAGTTTCCGCAATGATCCGTCTCGGGAACGGATGGTTCGATAAGGAGATCTGTGAGAATGATCCCGATGAAGAAGAATGAACCCTGGTTTTTATTGATCATGATGGTGTTCTTTCCCTGCCAACCGAGTCCGCAGTGAGAAGCCCATCCTTTTTCCAGAACGGGACCCGAATCCACGAAAGCCTTTGATTCGCTGCTGCCACATTCCTGCTTAAGGAAATCAACCAGGTTCATCATGCATGATTTCAGAACCTCGTGATAATCTTTTCCGTAAGCATACCGTGAGATGATGAATTTATCGGATGGCAGGAGCGGCTGGTAATAGTTCAGGAGCAGCGCGATGACGGTCTTTGCGGAAGGCAATACCTTGGTGGGATCAGTTCTCCTGCCGGGATCACGGTTGAGATAGCCCAGGCCGGCATATTGCTCCTCAGCCACGAGCGCTGAATACCGTTCACCTTCCGGTGAAATGTTCCGGGCAGGGGCAAAGCCACAAAAATCAAAGCCGGCTTCCTTCGCACGGGCAATTATTTTCTCCCTGGTTGTCATAATCTCAGAATAATTCTGATTGAATTCCGGGTTTTATTTTTCCAAGATGTTTGTATGCCTGCGGCGTAACTTCTCTTCCCCGGGGGGTTCTCATCAGAAATCCTTCCTGGATCAGGAATGGCTCGTAAACCTCCTCGATTGTTCCCGGATCCTCTGAAACCGCTGTCGCGATGGTATTCAGTCCCACGGGGCCACCCCTGAATTTGTCGATGATGGTGACCAGGATCTTGTTGTCCATCTCATCCAGCCCATGCTGATCAACATTCAATGCATTTAGTGCGAAACGGCTGATTTCAAGGTTTATTCTTCCGTCGCCCTTGATCTGTGCAAAATCCCTTACCCGCCTGAGCAGCAGATTGGCGATACGGGGTGTGCCGCGGCTTCTGCGGGCAATCTCCGTTGCGGCTTCATCATTGATGGGCACCGTCAGGATGCTTGCCGAACGCTTCAGGATCCTTTCCAGTGTCGACACATTGTAATAATTCAGCCGTGAATTAATCCCGAAACGCGACCGCAGCGGGGCAGTGAGTAAACCCGACCGGGTAGTGGCACCCACCAGCGTGAACGGATTCAGTTTTATCTGTATACTTCTCGCGTTGGGGCCCGTCTCGATCATGATATCGATTTTGAAATCCTCCATTGCCGAGTACAGGTATTCTTCCACGACCGGGCTCAGACGATGGATCTCATCAATAAACAACACATCATTGGGCTCTAAACCGGTGAGTAACCCGGCAAGATCGCCGGGCTTATCCAGTACAGGTCCTGAAGAAACCCTGATATTCACCCCGAGTTCATTGGCAATAATAATGGAGAGCGTGGTTTTTCCAAGTCCCGGCGGACCATGCAGAAGAACATGATCCAGGGGTTCGCCGCGCTGTTTGGCAGCCTGAACGAAAATCTTCAGGTTCTCTATAATGTTCTCCTGCCCGGCAAAATCAATAAAATCCGAAGGACGCAACACCTTCTCTATTTCTTTTTCCGAAGGAGTAAGTGAATTACCTGTAGAATCCAGGTTCTCGTTCATTTTTAAAGTCGTTGAGTTCCCCGCTGCTATTTTTTCTGTTTTATGAGGCAAAAAAGAGGAGGAGTAATTGAAAATCAATTAGTGACAAAGGTAATATTTTTGACCGTTACCAAAGGGTTATAAAAAAATTTTGGCTTTATGTTTTTATATCAAAAACCCATTAAC